>NZ_JACVVF010000089.1:0-7471 GCF_016648095.1 Pseudomonas sp. S32 | reverse complement strand
TGACAGGCGCGCGCGACCGCCTGGTTGGTACGACACGGTACCGCGACATGCACCAAGGCGTCCGCGCGCCAATGGCACAGGCCTAATTGGCCCGAAACAAACGTAGGAGCGAGCAGAGCTCGCGATGCGCCGCGCGGGCGGCGCTCGATCTGCGCGCCACCACAACCATCACGTCATGCCCTTGGTTGCCATCACGCGATCTGCCTCGGCCACCACGCCGACCGGTTTGCGGGTAGAGGGGTGGGGGCTTACAGGTGCCCGCCTTGAGGTATTTTCGCCTGTGAGGCCGAGCGCCGCCCGCGCGGCGCATCGCGAGCTGCGCTCGCTCCTACGATTGTTTCGGGCCAGTTACGCCTGTGGCAGGCGCGCGTGACCGCCTGGTTAGGCGTCCCGACTGTAGCCCCTGGCAATAATGCAAGCCAGGCGCCTTCCACCCAACATGTAGGTAAACTGTCATCTCCCCGCAATGGACAGGAGATCCGGCGTGACCCCACCCCGCAGTTTCCCCAGTGACCTCTGCCTCGACAGCCCGCGGCTGCAACTGCGCCCCATGCGCCATGCCGACGCTGCGCAGTGGTTGAAGATCATGGCCGACCCCGAGGTCATGCGCTATTGGCATCATGCACCCTGGCACAACCTGGCTGAGGCAGAAAGTGCCCTGGCCGCCGACCGCGAAGCCTACACCCGTGGCGAGCAACTGAAGCTCGGCATGTACCGCCGCGACAATGGCGAGTTGATCGGCATGGTGCAGCTGTTCAACATCGACGATGTTTCCCGCCGTGGCGAGATCGGTTACTGCCTGGCCAGCGCCGTGCAGGGGCGCGGCTACATGGATGAGGCGTTGACCTGCTTCATCGACTATATCGCCAACACCCTGCACTTGCGCCGCCTGGAAGGGGAGATCGACCCACGCAACCAGGGCTCTGCGCGTACGTTGGAGCGCCAGGGCTTCGTGCTTGAAGGTACGTTGCGCGCCCGTTGGTGCGTAGCGGGTGAGTTGTCGGACTCCGGCATTTACGGCCTGCTGCTGGAGCCGCCAGTTGCCTGATGCCTTGTACCCGGTGTTTGGAGGGCGGGCCGGGCATGGGTTAAGGTCACCCCTTGTCCCGAACTCTCCAGGTGCCCCTTGCCCGCTTTCTACCTGAGCATCAGCCTGCTGCTGTACCTGGCCGCGCTGTTTTTTGACGGCGCGCTGATGGCAGGCGGTCGCCACATGCCGGCCTTGCAGATGCTGTTGTACGGGCCATGGGGCTTGCCGTTCGGCCTGCACCAGTGGTTCGCCAACCCACTGCTGGCCCTGGCCATTCTGGCCCACCGTCGCCTGCGCCGGTTTGCGTTGCTGGCAGGGCTGGGCGCCTTGTACCTGGCGGGTACCAGCTTCGGTATCGACCGCCTGCCCGACAACCAGAGCTATGAGTTCCACGACCTGGCCGGCTTTGCCGCTGGTTTTTACCTGTGGCTGGCGGCGATCGGCGTGTTCTGCCTGGGCCAGGCCTGGCACTGCATGAAAGCGCGCTGCGCCGCCGATATGCCAGGCTGGAACTGGGCGGATGTAGCCCTCATTGCGGCACTGGCGGTGACGTTGTATGCCGCCACCCAGATGCCGTCTTTGCGCTTCGAACCCGGCAAGGTGCTGATGCCGCCGGAGCAGCCTCAGACTCTGTAACGACCACAAGGAGCCTTTGCATGATCAAGCATTATCTGGCGGGCATCGCCTTGGCCTGTACCCTGCCGCTGGCCATGGCCGACGACCATTCGCCGGCCTATGGGCAGTGCATGGACAAAGCCTCCAGCACCGTCGCCATGAGCGAATGCCTGAAGGCGGAAACCCAGGTGCAGGACCAGCGCCTGAACGCGGTGTACAAACGCCTGATGGGCAAGCTGGCTGCCGATCAGCAAAAAAGCCTGCGCGATGTACAACGCAAGTGGCTGGCCTACCGCGATGGCAACTGCCAGTTCCACCGGCAGGCCAGTGGCGGCACCATGGCCCAGCTGGAAGGCGGCACCTGCCTGATGGACATGACCCGCGACCGTGCAGCGGAGCTGGAGCGCGTACTAGCCCCGGGCAATGACGGCTTGGGTTACAGGCGCGGCGCCTGATGCCGCTGCGCCCGTGCCTTGAGGTACTCGCGCACTTCCAGGGCGTTGCCGGCAAACTCGATACGCTCGGCTTTGGCGTCCCGCTGGTAGGCGTACATCGGGTCGTAGTACTCGCTGAGCAACCCCTCGATCCAGCCCCGGTGCAGATCCACCGCGCCGCTGCGCTGCTGCTCATCCAGTGCCTGGGCGAGCAGCGCCGCAAGCCGTTGATGGCGCTCGCCGCCCAGGCGCTTGTGGATATTGGCCATGCTCTGCAGCATCCGCTGTGCAAACAGCTGTAACCCCGCCTCGTGGCCATGAAGTGCCACGAACTCGGCGCTCAGGTCGATCACGTAGTCACGCAGTATCCGCTCCACCCGGCCGCCGAAGCTGTCTTCCAGCCACACCATCGGGTACTGCTGCATGCCCTGGTAGAGCTCCAGCGGGACCGTGCAGCTGCCCACGATACGGCCTTCGTCTTCCAGCACGAACTGGCTGACCCCACGGGCGCGTTTTTTCAGCACGTCGATGGCCAGTTGGTTTTCGAAGTCGATCTGCGCCGGTTGCGCGGTGGCGCGCTTGCCGAAGCTGGAGCCGCGGTGGTTGGCGTGGCCTTCCAGGTCCAGTACGTTGTCCAGTTGGTGCAGTACATCGGTTTTGCCGGTGCCGGTCAGGCCACCCAGCAGCACGAAGCCGCACTGGGCAACGGCTTGCTGGGTAGTCTCCAGCAGGTAGGTACGCATGGCCTTGTAGCCGCCGGTGATGCGAGGGTAGCGGATACCAGCCTCATCACGTAGCCAGCCCTGAACGATCTGCGAACGCAGGCCGCCCCTGAAACAGTACAGGTAGCCTTCAGGGTGAGCCTGGGTGAACGCCACCCAGGCGTCCATGCGCGCCTGCTTGGTGTAACCCCCCACCAGGCGGTGGCCCAGCTCGATGGCGGCGGCCTGGCCCTGCTGCTTGAAGCAGGTGCCGACCTTCTGCCGCTCCTGGTCGTTCATCAGCGGCAGGTTGACCACGCCGGGGAAGGCGCCTTTGATGAATTCGATGGGGGCGCGCATGTCCATCATCGGCACGTCGTTCAGGAAAAGCTGACGGAAGTCAGTGCAGTCGGGGCGCATCAAACGACCTCGACTGCGTGGCTCTGTCGCGCTACCAGGCTGCCGATCGGCGATAGCTGCAGGCCCAGCTCGGAGGCCACGGAGAGAAACGCTGCTTCACCTTCAGGGCTGACCGCCACCAGCAGGCCACCGCTGGTTTGCGGGTCGCACAGCAGGTGCTTCTGCTCGTCGCTGAGGGCGCCCAGCTTGTGCCCATAGCTTTCGAAATTGCGCAGGGTGCCGCCTGGGATGCAGCCTTCGGCCAGGTAGTGCTCGACGCCAGGCAGGCGTGGAACAGCGGCGTAGTCCAGGTGCGCCGTCAGGCCGCTGCCTTCTGCCAGCTCCACCAGGTGGCCAAGCAGGCCGAACCCGGTGACGTCGGTCATGGCCTTCACACTGTCGAGCTTGCCGAAACGGCTGCCTGGGGTGTTGAGGGTACACATCCAGTCACGGGCCAGGCCCCGGTCCTGATCGCGCAGCTTGGCTTTTTTCTCGGCGGTGGTGAGGATGCCGATGCCCAGCGGTTTGGTCAGGTACAGGCGGCAACCTGCCGTGGCGGTGTCGTTGCGCTTGAGGTGGCGCTTGCTGACCACGCCGGTGACGGCCAGGCCGAAAATGGGCTCGGGCGCGTCGATGGAGTGCCCGCCGGCCAAAGGAATGCCCGCTTCGGCACACACTGCACGGCCCCCGCGAATGACTTCGCGGGCGACTTCTGGCGGCAGCACGTTGACCGGCCAGCCAAGAATGGCGATGGCCATCAACGGGTCTCCGCCCATGGCGTAGATGTCGCTGATGGCGTTGGTGGCTGCAATGCGCCCGAAATCGTACGGGTCATCGACGATCGGCATGAAGAAGTCGGTGGTCGACACCACGCCACGCTCATCGTCCAGCGCGTACACCGCCGCATCGTCGCGCGAGGCATTGCCCACCCACAGCTTGGGGTCCAGCGCCTGGGCGCCGCTTTCGGCAAGGATCACGTCCAGCACCTTGGGAGAGATCTTGCAGCCACAGCCGGCGCCATGGCTGTACTGGGTCAGGCGAATCGGCTCGCTCATGTGCACCTCGGCAGCTCAATGTATGGCGCGATTGTAGCAAAGCTGGCCTTTGAGCCCGGGCCTCTTATAATCCGTTGGGCGGCCGCTCGCCCCTCAACTGGAGAATACCCATGCTCAAACGTCCCCTGGCGCTCGCCGCCAGCCTTGTGCTGTCCTGCTGCACTGTTGTCGCCCAGGCGGCGGAAACCCTGCGCGTCAGCGCCATCCCGGATGAAGCGCCAACCGAACTGCAGCGCAAGTTCAAGCCGTTGGGCGAGTACCTCAGCAAGCAGTTGGGCATGGACGTGAAGTTCGTCCCCGTGGCCGACTACCCGGCCGTTGTCGAGTCGCTGGCATCCGACCGGCTGGACCTCGCCTGGCTGGGCGGTTTCACCTTTGTCCAGGTACACCTCAAGGACCCGACCGCCACCCCGCTGGTGCAGCGTGAGCAGGATGCCCAGTTCACGTCCAAGTTCATCACTGCCAACCCTGACGTGAAGAGCCTGGCCGACCTCAAGGGCAAATCCTTTGCCTTCGGCTCCATTTCCTCCACCTCCGGCAGCCTGATGCCGCGCTACTTCATGCTCAAGCAGGACAACATCAAACCCGAGGGCTACTTCAGCCGGGTGGCCTATTCCGGTGCCCACGACGCCACCGTGGCCTGGGTGCAGGCGGGCAAGGTGGACGGCGGCGTGCTGAACGCCAGCGTGTGGCAGAAGCTGGTGGATGCCGGCAAGGTGGATACCAGCAAGGTCCGTGTGTTCGCTACCACGCCGACCTACTTCGACTACAACTGGACGGTGCGCGGCAACATGGACCCTGCGCTCAAGCAGAAGATCAAGCAGGCCTTCCTCGACCTGGACCCGGCCAACCCCGAGCAGAAGGCCATTCTGGACCTGCAGGCCGCCAGCCGCTTCATCGAAACCAAACCTGAAAACTACCAGGGCACCGAACAGGCTGCCCGCGAGGCCGGCCTGCTCAAGTGACGGCGGCTGCGACTTCGGCGCTGGCAGTGCAACTGCACGGCGCCGGCTTGCGACATGCCGCAGTGCGGGCGCTGGACGGCGTGAGCCTGGCAATCCGGCAAGGTGAGCGGGTGGCCATCATCGGCCCCTCGGGTGCCGGCAAGTCCAGCTTGCTGCACCTGATGGCCTCAGCGCTGCCGCCCAGCAGCGGTAGCCTGCACGTGCTCGGCGAGCAGCCCTGGGCGCTGTCTGCCAGGGCGCGCCAACGCCTGCGCGCCCAGGTGGGGTTGGTGCACCAGGCGCCGCCGCTGCCACCTCGCCAGCGCGTGGTCACGGCCGTACTCGCCGGTCGCCTCGGCCAATGGGGCGTGCTGCGGGGTTTGTTCAACCTGCTGTACCCCAGCGATATCCCCGGTGCACGCCGGGTGCTGGCCGAACTGGGCCTGGCTGACAAACTGTTCGTGCAGTGCGGGCAACTGTCAGGCGGGCAGTTGCAGCGGGTAGGCATTGCCCGTGCCCTGTACCAGCAACCCCGGCTGTTGCTGGCCGATGAACCGGTGTCGGCGATGGACCCGGTGCTGGCCGACCACAGCCTGGCCTTGCTCAACCGCCATGCCCAGGCCAGCGGTGTGACGCTGGTGGCGAGCCTGCATGCCGTGGAGCTTGCACTGGCGCACTTCCCGCGGGTGATTGGCATCCGCGATGGCCACGTGCTGTTCGACTGCCCGGCCGAGGCGGTCAGCGAACAACTGCTCAATGACTTGTACGCCAACGAGCACTTGGCGCCGGCGCCTGACCAGCCAGCACCCTTGTCTGTGCAGATGCCTCGATGTTGAAGGCTGATGCGCGCGACCCTGCATTGCTGCCGCGTTTGCTGCTTGGGCTGCTGGCAGTGATGGTGCTGTGGCCCGGCATCCAGCTGAGTGAACTCAACCCCAGCGTGCTGCTGCAGGCGGAGAACCGTCAGCAGATCGCCAGCTTCACGGCGGCGTTCTGGCCGCCGACCCATGATGCGCAGTTCGTGGCACTGCTGCTGGACGCCACCCTGCAGACCTTGGCTGTCGCCACTGCCGGTATGGCCCTGGCACTGTTGCTTGCAGCACCGGCAGCGTTACTGGCCAGCCGGGCACTGTCGTTGCGTGCCGCTTCCAGCAATGGGCGCGGGGCCGGGTGGTCGCGGTGGGTGCGCATGCCGGTGCGTGGGGTACTGATCTTTCTGCGCAGCGTGCCGGAAATTGTCTGGGCGCTGCTGTTCGTACGGGCAGTAGGGTTGGGGCCGACAGCGGGGGTACTGGCTATCGCCATTACCTACAGCGGCATGCTGGGCAAGGTCTATGCCGAGATTTTCGAATCGGTGGATCAGCGGCCGGCCCACGCGCTGCTGCATGCCGGTGCGGGCCGGCTGAGCGCGTTTTTCTACGGCATCCTGCCCAATGCGGCCGCCGAGGTGGTGTCGTATACCGTTTACCGTTGGGAATGCGCTATCCGCGCTTCAGTGGTGATGGGCTTTGTGGGGGCAGGGGGCCTCGGCCAGCAGATCGATTTGTCGATGCGGATGTTCGCTGGCGCCGAGGTGGCGAGCATGCTGCTGACATTCCTGGTACTGGTGATGTTGGCCGACGGTTTCAGCCGCCTGTTGCGCTGGAGGCTGACATGAACCGGCTGATCAACCTGGGGCTGGTAGCAGCGATTTTGGCGGCGGTGGTCGCGTCTTTCACCTACCTCGGCTTGGATTTCCAGGCGCTGGTGGGTAACGGCGGCCTGGGGCAGATGGGCGAGTACGCCGGGCGTTTCCTGCACCCGGACCTGTCTGCCGGGCATGTGGGGGCGGTTGCCTACGGTGCGCTGGAAACCTTGGCCATGTCGGGCATGGGCACGTTGCTGGCGATGGTGCTTGGGCTTTTGCTGGCCCTCCCTGCAGCTGGCCGCTTCGGGTGGCCGTTGCAGGCGGTGGCGCGGCTGCTGCTCAACGCCCTGCGTGCCATCCCGGAACTGGTGTGGGCGGCGCTGACGGTGCTGGCTGCAGGGCTAGGCCCCAACGCCGGTACCCTGGCCCTGGCGCTGCATACGGCGGGGGTGTTGGGCCGGCTGTTTGCCGAGGCGCTGGAAAACGCCCCCCCGGAACCCGCGGCGGCTATCCGGCTGCAGGGGGGTAGCCAGGTGGCTGCGTTCTGCTTCGGCACCTTGCCCAACCTGTGGCCGCAGCTGCTGGCATACAGCCTGTACCGCTGGGAAAACAACATCCGCATGGCCAGCGTGCTGGGGTTCGTTGGGGCGGGCGGGTTGGGGCAGA
>NZ_JACVVF010000088.1:0-7609 GCF_016648095.1 Pseudomonas sp. S32 | reverse complement strand
GCTGGGGCTGGGGCGGGCTTGGCGGCAGCCGCAGGTGCCGCAGCGGCAGGCCTGGCGACAGGCGCTGGCTCGGCCTGGGCGGCAGGTGCCGGCTGCACCTTGGCCGGCGCTTCGGCAGCGGCCACCTCCCCGGTGAATTTGCCCTTGCCATGCAGTTGGTCCAGCAGCGCCTCGAATTCGTGCTCGCTGATTTCGTCACCCACCGCAGCCGTGGCCTCGGCAACCGGAGCCGGGGCTTTCGCGGCAGGCAAGGCATCGGCCTGGAAGGTGCCCTTGCCATGCAACTGGTCGAGCAGGGATTCGAACTCGGCATCGGTGATTTCGTCGCTGGCCGCCTGCTGGCTGGCAGGCGCAGGTGCAGCGGCCACTTCGGCGCTGAACTGGCCCTTGCCGTGCAGCTGGTCGAGCAACGATTCGAATTCCGCGTCGGTGATGTCATCACCGCCCGCGCTAACGACTTCGTCTTGCACCTGTTCGGCGGCGGCCTGCGCCTTCACCGCATCTAGCGAGTCGAGCAACTGCTCGAATTCGCTGTCGGTGATATCCGCGTCGGCTTCGGCCTCAGCCACAGGAGGCTGGGCCACCGGCTCGGGCGCTACCGCTGCAGGCGCCGGGGCCGGCGCTGCGGCACCCGGCTCGGCCAGCCGCGCCAGGGCGGCCAGCAGCTCGGGCGTTGCAGGCGTCACTTCGCTGCGCTCGCGCACCTGGCCAAACATGCTGTTGACGGTATCCAGTGCTTCAAGCACCACGTCCATCAATTCCGAGTCGACCCGGCGCTCACCTTTGCGCAACACGTCGAACACGTTCTCGGCGATGTGGCAGCACTCCACCAGCTCATTGAGCTGGAGGAAGCCGGCGCCCCCTTTTACAGTGTGGAAACCGCGAAAGATCGCATTGAGCAAGTCGGCATCGTCTGGCCGGCTTTCCAGCTCGACCAGTTGCTCGGACAGTTGCTCAAGTATTTCGCCGGCCTCTACCAGGAAATCCTGGAGGATTTCTTCATCGGCGCCGAAGCTCATCAAACGTGCTCCTTAAAAACCCAGGCTGGACAGCAGATCATCGACATCGTCCTGACCGGACACAACGTCTTCACGCTTATCGGCATGAATCTGCGGACCTTCACCCCGAGTCGGATGTTTTTCTCGATCTTTTTCTGCACGCAATTGATCTTGGTCATGCTGGATGCCGGCGAAGCGGTCCACCTGGCTGGCCATCATCACCAGTTTCAGCAGGTTGCTCTCCACTTCCGTCACCAGGGCAGTGACCCGTTTGATCACCTGCCCGGTCAGGTCCTGGTAGTCCTGGGCCAGCAGAATGTCATTCAGATGGCCAGCCACCTTGCGGTTGCCTTCAGCGCTGTGCGTCAAGAAACTGTCGACACGTTTGACCAGGTCGCGGAACTCCGTGGCGGCCACTTCGCGGCGCATGAAGCGCTGCCAGTCTGCGCTAAGGGCATTCGCTTCGGTGGCCAGGCCGTTGAGCACCGGGGTGCTTTCTTCGACCAGGTCCATGGTGCGGTTGGCCGCGCCTTCGGTGAGCTTGACCACATAGGACAGGCGCTCGGTGGCGTCGGTAATCTGCGACACCTCTTCGGCCTGCGGGATGGTCGGGTCGATCTGGAAACTGACGATGGCGCTGTGCAGCTCACGGGTCAGCTTGCCAACTTCCTGGTACAAGCCGCGATCGCGGGTCTGGTTCAGCTCGTGAATCAGCTGCACCGCCTCGCCGAAACGGCCCCGCTCCAGGCTTTCTACCAGCTCCTGGGCATGCTTCTTGAGCGTGGATTCAAACTCGCCCAACGACGTTTGTGATGAATTCATGGCGCGCCCCCTGACGTGACTCAGCCGTTGACGCGTTCGAAGATCTTCTCGATCTTTTCTTTGAGAACCTGCGCGGTGAACGGCTTGACCACATAGCCGTTAACGCCGGCCTGGGCCGCTTCGATGATCTGATCACGCTTGGCTTCAGCCGTCACCATCAGCACCGGCAAGGCCCTGAGCTTGTCGCTGGCGCGCACCTTGCGCAGCAGGTCGATACCCGACATGCCCGGCATGTTCCAGTCGGTCACCAGGAAGTCGTAGTGGCCGTTTTCCAGCATCGGCAGCGCCGTGGTGCCGTCATCGGCTTCTTCGGTGTTGCTGAACCCCAGGTCACGCAGCAGGTTCTTGATGATCCGCCGCATCGTCGAAAAGTCGTCGACGATGAGGATTTTCATGTTCTTGTCCAATTAGACCTCCAAGCAGTCTCAAACGCGCTCGGCCCCGAGCGCGCACTCAATCAATTCGGTACAACGTGGAAAACGACTACAACGACAGCGGGCTCAACGTGCCCGCCATTCCCCCAGACGGCTGCGCAAGCGCGCGGCGCATTGGCTGTGCAACTGGCTGACCCGCGATTCGCTGACACCAAGGACCTCGCCGATCTCCTTGAGGTTCAGCTCCTCGTCATAGTAAAGCGCCAGTACCAGGCGCTCACGCTCGGGCAGGTTGGCAATGGCATCGGCCAACGCAGCCTGGAAACGCTCGTCCTCCAGGCCACGGGCAGGCTCAGCCTGCCCACTGGCACCATCCTCATGCAGCCCTTCGTGCTCACCGTCCTGCAACAGGTCGTCAAAACTGAACAGGCGACTGCCCAGGGTATCGTTCAAGATCCCGTAGTAATCATCGAGACTCAACTTGAGTTCGGCAGCAACTTCATGATCTTTAGCGTCACGGCCGGTTCTTGCTTCAACGGCGCGCATGGCATCACTGACCATGCGGGTGTTGCGGTGCACCGAACGCGGCGCCCAGTCACCCTTGCGCACCTCGTCGAGCATGGCCCCGCGGATGCGGATGCCGGCGTAGGTTTCGAAGCTGGCGCCCTTGCTGGCGTCGTATTTGTTGGCCACTTCCAGCAGCCCGATCATGCCGGCCTGGATCAGGTCCTCGACCTGGATGTTGGCTGGCAGCCGTGCCAGCAGGTGGTAGGCAATGCGCTTGACCAGCGGGGCGTAGCGCTCGATCAGCTGGTACTGCGCGTCCTTCGACGCGCGGCTGTACATCTTGAAGCCGCTGGCACTCATAGCACCGGACCCGCACTGGTGGGTTGCACCAGGCGCTCGACGAAGAACTCCAGGTGGCCGCGTGGGTTGGCTGGCAACGGCCAGGTGTCCACCTTCTGGGCGATGGCCTTGAAGGCCAGGGCGCATTTGGAGCGCGGGAAGGCTTCGTAGACCGCGCGCTGTTTCTGCACGGCCTTGCGCACGCATTCGTCGTAGGGCACGGCGCCCACGTATTGCAGGGCCACGTCCAGAAAACGGTCGGTCACCTTGGTCAGCTTGGCGAACAGGTTGCGCCCTTCCTGCGGGCTCTGCGCCATGTTGGCCAGCACGCGGAAGCGGTTCATGCCGTAGTCGCGGTTCAGCAGCTTGATCAGCGCATAGGCGTCGGTGATGGACGTGGGCTCGTCGCACACCACCAGCAGGACCTCCTGGGCGGCGCGGACAAAGCTGACCACCGAGTCACCAATACCGGCAGCGGTGTCGATCACCAGCACGTCAAGGTTGTCACCGATCTCGCTGAACGCCTGGATAAGCCCCGCGTGCTGGGCGGGCGCCAGGTGCACCATGCTCTGGGTGCCCGAGGCGGCCGGCACGATACGCACCCCGCCAGGGCCCTGCAGCATCACATCGCGCAGCTCGCAGCGCCCCTCGATCACGTCCGCGAGGGTGCGTTTGGGGGTGAGGCCCAGCAGGACGTCGACATTGGCCAGGCCCAGGTCGGCGTCCAGCAGCATGACCCTGCGGCCCAGTTCGGCCAGTGCCAGGGACAGGTTCACTGAAACGTTGGTCTTGCCGACGCCACCTTTGCCGCCGGTCACGGCGATCACCTGTACGGGATGCATGCTACCCATGTCTGTTCTTTACCTTGTCTCGCTGGGACTCAGGCCACACGAAGGGCAATTCTGCGTGCCCCTTGGCATAGCTACCTTGCACACACTTCATGTTCAACCCGCTCGCCGAGGGTTGTGGTAGAGATCAGCGAACATGTCGGCCATGGCCTCTTCGCTGGGCTCATCCTGCTGTTGCACACTGACCGCCCGGGTGACCAATTGGTGCCCGCGTGGCAGGTGAAGATCGTCCGGAATGCGCGGCCCATCGGTCAGATAGGCCACCGGCAGCCGGTAACTGATGGCAAGGCTCAGCACATCGCCGAGGCTTGCCGATTCATCAAGTTTGGTCAGGATGCAACCGGCCAGGCCACAGCGGCTGTAGCTGTGGTAGGCGGCGGTGAGCACCTGCTTCTGGCTGGTGGTGGCCAGCACCAGGTAATTCTTCGCGGCGATGCCCCGCCCTGCCAGGGTTTCGAGCTGCATGCGCAGGGCCGGGTCGCTGGCCTGCAGGCCAGCGGTGTCGATGAGGACCACGCGCTTGCGCAGCAGCGGCTCCAGCGCCGCCGCCAGGGACTGACCGGGGTCGACGTAGGTGACCGGCACGTTGAGGATGCGGCCCAGGGTTTTGAGCTGCTCCTGGGCACCGATGCGAAAACTGTCCATGCTCACCAGCGCCAGGTTGTTCGCGCCGTACTTGAGCACATAGCGTGCGGCCAGCTTGGCCAAGGTGGTGGTCTTGCCCATGCCGGCCGGGCCGACCACGGCAATCACACCGCCCGCCTCGATCGGCTCCACCTCCGGGATATCGATCATGCGTGCCAGGTGCGCCAGCAGCATGCGCCAGGCATGGCGCGGCTCCTCAATCTCGCCGGTCAGCGCCAGCAGCTCCCGGGCGATCGGCCCGGACAGGCCCAGGCGCTGCAGCCGGCGCCACAGCGTAGCCTGTTGCGGCTTGCTGCCTTGCAGCTGGGTCCACGCCAGTGAGCCCAGCTGCACTTCGAGCAACTGGCGCAGGCCCGAAAGCTCGGAGCGCATCGCATCGAACAGACGCGGGTCTACCGAGGCCTGGGCGGGGGCAGCGGCCGGCTGAGGGGCATCCACATGGGGTTCAACCAGCGGTTCGGCAGCAGTCAACGATTGCCCGGCAAACAATTGGCGGTTGCTCTCGCTGTTGTCCTGACGCTGGTCGAGCTCGGCCTGAACCGTGGCAATGCGCGAGTGGGTCTTGCGCAGTTCTTCTTCAAGCTCGGCATTGGGCACCCGCGGTGCCAGGGCGGACAATTTGTAGTCGAGCGCCGCCGTCAGCTCGACACCGCCGGCGATGCGGCGGTTACCGATGATGGCCGCATCAGCGCCCAGCTCATCGCGAACCAGCTTCATGGCCTGACGCATATCAGCAGCGAAAAATCGCTTAACTTGCATTATCCACTACCTCAGCCGTTAGGGCCCACGGTGGCAACGATGGTGACTTGCTTGTTGTCAGGAATTTCCTGATACGCCAGCACGTGCAGGTTCGGTACAGCCAGCCGGCCAAAACGCGAGAGCATGGCGCGGATCGGGCCGGCGACCAGGAGGATGGCCGGTTGGCCTTGCATCTCCTGACGCTGGGCGGCTTCGATCAGCGAACGCTGCAGCTTTTCGGCCATGCTCGGCTCCAGAAGAACACCGTCTTCCTGACCTTGCCCGGCCCGTTGCAGACTATTGAGCAAAATCTGTTCCAACCTGGGTTCAAGGGTGATCACAGGCAGCTCGGACTCAACGCCTACAATGCTTTGCACGATGGCGCGACACAATCCGACGCGCACTGCCGCCACCAGCGCGGCGGTATCTTGACTCTTGGCCGCATTGTTGGCGATGGACTCGGCAATGCTTCGAATGTCCCGCACCGGTACCTGCTCTGACAACAGCGCCTGCAATACCTTCAACAGCCCCGACAAGGAAATGACACCCGGCACCAGTTCTTCAGCCAGTTTAGGCGAAGCCTTGGCCAGTACCTGCAGCAGCTGCTGAACTTCCTCGTGGCCGATCAGTTCGTGGCAGTGTTTCTGCAGGATCTGGTTAAGGTGGGTGGCCACCACAGTGCTGGCATCTACCACGGTGTAGCCCAGTGACTGCGCCTGGGAGCGCTGGCCCACATCGATCCACACCGCTTCCAGGCCAAAGGCCGGGTCACGGGCGGCGATGCCGTTGAGGGTGCCGAACACCTGGCCGGGGTTGATGGCCAGCTCACGGTCCGGGTAGATCTCGGCTTCGGCCAGGATCACGCCCATGAGGGTCAGGCGATAGGCACTGGGCTGCAGGTCGAGGTTGTCGCGAATATGCACGGTGGGCATGAGGAAGCCCAGATCCTGGGACAACTTCTTGCGCACGCCCTTGATACGCGCCAGCAACTGCCCGCCTTGGTTGCGGTCCACCAGGGGGATCAGGCGGTAGCCCACTTCCAGGCCGATCATGTCGATCGGGGTGACGTCGTCCCAGCCCAGTTCCTTGGTTTCGGCTGCGCGCTGTGGCGAGGGCAGCAGGTCTTGTTGGCGTTGCGCTTCCTGCACCGCCAGCTGTTTGGTTTTCTGCTGCTTTTTCCAGACCAGGTAGGCGCCACCGCCGGCCATCAGGCCAAGGCTGAGGAAGGCGACATGGGGCATGCCGGGTACCAGGCCCATGACGATCATCAGCCCCCCCGACACCGCCAGCGCCTTGGGCGAGTCGAACATCTGCCGGTTGATCAGCTTGCCCATGTCCTCGGAGCCCGAGGCGCGGGTAACCATGATGGCGGCGGCAGTGGACAGCAACAGCGATGGCAACTGCGCCACCAAACCGTCACCGATGGTCAACAGGGCGTACACCTTACCGGCGTCACCGAAGCTCATGCCATGCTGCAGCATGCCGATCAGCATGCCGCCGATCAGGTTGATGAAGAGAATCAGCAGGCCGGCAATGGCGTCACCGCGCACGAACTTGCTGGCACCGTCCATCGAGCCGTAGAACTCGGCCTCCTGGGCCACCTCGCTACGGCGCGCCTTGGCCTGGGCCTGATCGATCAGGCCAGCGTTGAGGTCGGCGTCGATTGCCATCTGCTTGCCGGGCATGGCGTCCAGGGTGAACCGCGCACTCACCTCGGAGATACGCCCCGCGCCCTTGGTCACTACCACGAAGTTGATGATCATGAGGATGGCGAACACCACGGCACCGACCACGTAGTTGCCGCCGATCACCACCTCGCCAAAGGCCTGGATCACCTTGCCCGCAGCGCCGTGGCCCTCCTGGCCATGCAGCATCACCACCCGGGTGGAGGCCACGTTCAGGGCCAGGCGCAGCAGCGTGGCCACCAGCAGGATGGTGGGGAACGCAGCGAAGTCGAGCGGGCGCAGGGCGTAGACGCACACCAGCAGCACCACGATCGACAGGGCGATGTTGAAGGTGAAGAACACGTCCAGCAGGAACGGCGGGATCGGCAGCATCATCATTGCCAGCATCACCAGCAACAAAATCGGCACGCCCAGGTTGCCCCGGCCAAGCCCGGCCAGGTTGTGGCGGGCGTTGCTGATTAACTGAGTGCGATCCACCGCGAGTCCTCTTGATGCAAAACTTTGACGCCAGATGGGCGCCTGGCGCTGGCATTGCAAGAAGCTTTCCAACTTTGGGGGGCGGGCGCTTAATGGTGCTCTAACCGGCGTGACTGGCCCGAAACAAACGTAGGAGCGACCGCCAGGTCGCGATGCGCCGCGCGGGCGGCGCTCGG
>NZ_JACVVF010000087.1:0-7649 GCF_016648095.1 Pseudomonas sp. S32 | reverse complement strand
CTGGTACCCGGCCGCCGGCGAGCCGAGCGACGAGCCGGGTGCGCCCACGCCGTGGAACTGCCCGCCCGACCCTTATGGGTTCTCGCGGCATTTGCGTGGCCTGACGGTTCATCCAGCCACAGCGACAGGGGTCGAGCAAACAGCCAAAACCCTGCGTACTCGTTATCGTTATGCCACGCTGGCCCTTGTGACTAACAGCGCTGCACCGGCTGGGCTACGCGCCACGCAAGAAGAACTCGTCCAGGTGAACGACGACGAGCAGGAAATCTCCCTGCAGGTTGCGACAACCTGCTATTTGCACACGCCGGACAACCCCTTCCTGCACGGGCGTGTCGACAAACAGACCACCACGCTGAAACACGAAGACGACACGCCAGACATCACGACGGAAATTCGCTACTTCCATTCACGCATCAAGGATGCCAACGGCGCGGAAAGTCTCATTCAGACCCGGCAGACATTCAAAGGCCATGACCGGCTGGAGAAGACAGTGCACAACTCGGTTTCCCGGTACACCGGATACGATATGCGACGTGAGGACCTGAACGGCGTCCACATTCATTACGCATATGATGCGATGGGCCGACTCATCAGCGAAACCGTGGCGCCCGACACCGACGACGAGGCCACGCGTCAGTACCGCTATACCCTGCCTGGCAACCCAGGAGAACGACCCAGCCAGAGCGTTACCGATGTTCAGCAGGTGGTGACCCGCACCTGGTTCGACGGCTATAACCGCACGTTGAGCGAAGAGCGGCAAGTGCAAAGCGACGATGGCAAAACGCGGAACTGGCACTGCGTCTATGACTGCCAGTACGACAGCCTTGGCCGCCTGCAATCAGAAACGCGGCACGATGTACTGCAAGATGACGGCACGCGCTCGATGACCACCACATTCGGTTACGACGCTTGGGGCGACACCAGCCATACTACCGGCCCCGATGGCGTGACCCACCGCCGTGAACGCTCGCCGTTCGGCAGCGACGGCGACATCATCCGCACCTGGCAAGAGCGCCCCGCAGAGCCCGAAAAACAGCGGGTGCTGATGATCAGCGAGTTTAACAGGCAGGGTAAACCTGTGCGGGAAACGCGCGAAGACCTCGCTGGCAAGCAGGTCGGCGCGAACGATTACAGCTATGACGGCCTCGGACGCTGCGTTAAGCAGGTACAAACTTTACGCGATCCCTTGAACGAGGCCCGTGCGCTCGATCGCACCCAGTGTTTCGTTTACGACGTCTGGGGCCGAATGGTCGAACGCGAGCGCCCCAACCGCTCAGTGCTCAAGCGCACCTTCGCCGCTCACACCAGCGCCGAGCTCACCACCCATCTGACCCTGCGTGCTAGCGCCAAGGCACCTGAACAGACCGTTATCAAGCGCGAGTACGACGGGCTCGACCGACTGGCGAAGACCACGGTCGGAACCATGGTCGATGTCTACCGCTACCAGGGTGATCAGATCAAGGTTCACCGTCATGAGCGCGGCAGCGGCCGTTCATCGACCTTTGGCTACCGCCTCACGCTCAATGAACAGCCTGTGAGCATCGCGGTCAACGAAGAGTCGGAACCTAGCCTGAAGTACGCCTTCACGCGCAAGGATTCGTCCATCACCAGCGCCGTGAACCCAGCCGGCGAACGCCTCTACGACTACACCGATCAGGGATTACTGCGCCAGGAGCAATGGAAAGCCACCGACACGGCCAATAGCTACAGCATCGACTATCGCCATTCCTTGCAAGGACTGCCGCTGGGTCAAAGCAGCAGTGACGGCGAAAACACCGTTCATGAGTACGATGAACTGGGGCGTCTGAAAAAAACCACTGATGGCAGCCTGGTCGCCGAATTCGACTATGACGAGGATGGTCGGCCATGCAGAACCCTGACGACGGATACCCTCAGCGGGCGCAAGGTCACCGCTGTACAGACCTACGACGATCTGGGGCGTTACCTTGAACGCACGGTAGCCCTGGATGATGGCTCCACGCACACCCTGAAACTGACCTGGCGCGACGACGACCAGTTGCACGAGCGGTCACATTACTGCGATGGCGCGCAATTGTTGAAGGAAACCTTCAGCTACGATGATCTCGACCGCCTGACGAAGATCGATTACCAGGGTACCCAGCTGCCACGCAACCGCGCTAACCGTGAAATCGTCATGGAGATGTACCGTTTCAACGACCTGGACCACCTGACCCAGTGTCAGACCCGCTTCGCTGACGGGGCAGCGGACATGGCGGTGTTCACCCCGAAAACCGATGGCAGTTTCCAGTTGCAGTCGGTGACGCATACGCTGCAGCCCGATTACCCGGCCAGCCAAACCTTCCGCTACGACGAAGACGGCAACATGCTCAATGACAGCCGGGGCAACCAGCTCAGCTATGACGAGCGCGGTCGCCTGCAGGAAGTCCGCAGCCCAGACAACAGCATGTCGTTGGCAACCTACCGTTATGACGGTCACGATCATCTGATCGGCATGCGTGACCAATCCGGTATCGAAGAACATCGCCGCTACCAGGGCTATCGGCTGAGCCGTACCCAGCGCGAGCAAATCGTGACGCGCTACCTTCATGGCGGTGAACACCCGCTGGGCATGCAGCGCACAGGTGTGAGCGACGAAGTCAGGCTGCTGCTCAGTGACACCAGCGGCAGCGTCATCGGTGAATATGCCGTCGATGGCGTACATACCGCGCATTACAGTGGCTACGGTGAGCGTCCGGACGCCGATGAACTGCAATGCCCATTCGCGTTCAATGGCGAAATTCGCGAGCCGGGCCTGGACTGCTACATGCTGGGTAAGGGCTACCGGGTGTACGAACCGGAACTCAAATGTTTCCGCAGCCGGGACTCGCTGGCGCCTGAAGACGCCGGTATCAACCCGTACATGTACGTGCTGGGCAACCCGGTCAACTGGCAAGACCCCACCGGGCATCTCAGCCAGCGAGGAACAGAACTGCGACGCGATCCACGACCGCCTTACACCGGGCAGCCAGAGCCAGAGAAAAAGAAACTCGGGTTCATGGATTTCCTGCTGCCGGTCATCCTCGGTGCCGTTCTCATCATCGCGACGGCAGCGGCGGTGTTCACGGGCGGGCTGAGCCTCGCCATCGCGGCGAAGGCAGCGGTCGGGTTGGTGGGGGTCGGAATGATGATTGGATCTGTGATGATCGAAGAGGGGCCGGCGAAGGAGGCCCTCAGCTGGATTGGCATCACGCTCGCGACCGTTGGTATCGGTGCGATGATCCAATCTGCGGCGGCGGGGCTCAAAGGCAGCGCTGCGGGCAAGGCCGTGGGCACTCAAACATCGACAGGCCCCAGTGTTGCTTCCCGTAGCGGCAGTGTTCAGAGCAGAGGCAATGTTCAAACCACTCCAATGTCGCCACCGGGGGGTGGGAGCACCATTCCCGTACCTCCACCAATGCCTAGCACTTCGCAGGTAGTTCGTAGTAGTACTGTTCGTCCACCCGCTGTTCCAGCGCCGGATTACTCGCCGCTTACTACGCCTCGCAACAGCGTAGTACCCGGTCCTTCACAAAGCACTGGGGCAATGACTGTAACCCCGCCGTTGCCCCCTGTGGCAGGCGCAGCTGACCCATCCATGATGGCCAATGCTGCCATTGCCAAATTGTATAAAATGAGGCATGTCGAGTTCCGTTGGAAGACCGGAGGCAAGGAGAACGGGGGCGTAGGAACGCCGGTTGCACAAAACTGACCTCACCTGACACATTCGAGGGCTTCATCACTGAAGCCCTCGCTTCGCAAGCAGATCCGCTATTCGAAATTCCAGCCCGCATCCAGAAATCCCCTACATTCCCGCTCGACTCCCATCTCTATCGTTCGCGCTCAGTTCCGTTACCCCAGAGGCCCTCCCCCTGGTGACGTCCCGTGCTTCGATAGGACTCCGCGATGCTCCTGCGCTCGATACGAAGGTTCACTCCTCCCTGCCCATTTGCCCCGTTACTGGCGTTAGCCGGTGGTAGCCTGCTGCTATCAGCCCCACGTCCCGCGTGCGCGAATCAGCCAGACCTGCATTTCAACTCGAGCTTCATGCGCCAGGCGCCCGATCAACCCACCGACGCGGGCGCTACCGCGCTGCAGGCGCTGGCGGCAGAAGCGCCATTGAGCCCCGGCCACTACCGCGTCGAGGTCAGCGTCAACCATGACTACCTGGGCCAACGCTCGGTGGAACTCGTCAAGCCTGCCGAAGGCAAGGGCTTGCAAGCGTGCCTGAGCGCCGCGCTGCTGCGCGAAGTGGGGTTGCGCGAAGAGGGCCTGGCCACTGCACTGTCGGACGAGCAGTGCATCAACCTGGACAGCCTGGTAGCGGATGCCAGAACCGATTTCGACAGCAGAACACTGCGCCTGATGCTCTCCATCCCACAGATAGCCCTGCGCCGCGACATCGTCGGCAGTGTGCCACCCGAGCAGTGGAGCTCGGGCATTTCGGCCGCCTTCCTGAACTACCAGGCGTCCATGCAAACCCGCAATCAGCGCGGTGCAAGCAGCACCAATCATGACTTGCTGGTTCATAGCGGGCTGAACATCGGCGCGTGGAGGGTTCGCAGTAGCCAGGCGCTGCGCGACACCGGCGACGGCAAAAGCCGCTGGACGCACAGCAACACCTATGCCCAGCGTGACCTGCCGGACAACCGGGGTAATATCACCTTTGGCGAGACGCTCAGCAACGGCGAGGTGTTCCGCAGCCAGCCGTTCAAAGGCGTGCAGTTAGCTTCCGACATGGGCATGCTGCCCGACACCTTCCAAAGCTATGCACCGGTGATCCGCGGCGTGGCGCAAACCCGTGCCAAGCTGGAAATCTTGCAGAACGGCTACCCGGTGTACTCGACCTACGTCGCCGCCGGCCCCTACGCCATCGATGACCTCAGCATCGGCACCGGCAGTGGCGAACTGGAGGTGGTGCTGACCGAAGCCGACGGCCAGGTCAGGCGGTTCATCCAGCCCTATTCCAGCATGGCCAACCTGCTACGCCCAGGCATCTGGCGCTACAGTGCGACATTAGGCCGTTATAACGGCGCCGGTCGCCATGACGACCCTCTGCTTTGGCAAAGCACCCTGGCCCGCGGCGGCGCGTGGGACTCCACGCTCTACGGCGGGTTACAAGGCGGTGACTTCTACAAGGCCGGTACATTGGGCGTGAGTAAAGACCTGGGCAGCCTCGGTGCCCTCTCGCTGGATGCTACCCATGCCCGTACCGACCTGGGCCGCTCGTTGGGAGAGGTTCAGGGGCAAAGTTTTTCGGCACGCTACGGCAAGATTTTCCAAACCGGCACCAACCTGCGCTTCGCCGGCTACCGCTATTCGACCGAAGGCTACCGCGACTACGATGAAGCCGTACGCGAGCGGGCTGCCGACAGCCGCTACCTGGGTAACCGGCGCAGCCGCGTTGAAGCCTCGGCACAGCAGAGTATCGGCACTGGCAGTTCGCTAAGTCTAACACTGTCCCAGGATGACTACTGGCGCAATAATTTGCGGCGGCGGCAGTACCAGCTCCAGTTCAATACCCAATGGCGCAAGGTCAACTACAATTTCTTCGCCTCCCAGGCACTGGGCGCACAGGGCAAGGAAGACCGGCTGATCGGCCTGAGCATCACACTACCGCTGGATTTCGCGCACATGGGGCACGCCTCCTTCGATGTGCAATCGGCGGGTGGCAAACAGCGCCAACGCGCCAGCCTCAACGCCAGCGCACTGGACAACCAGCTGCACTACGCGATTTCCGCCGACCGCGATGCCCGTAATAACAGCAGTGGCGCGCTATCGATGGGTTACCAGAACGCCTACGCCAGTTATGGCGCGGGCTATACCCAGGGCGGCAACTTCCGCTCGCTGTCCGCCAATGTCAGCGGCAGCCTGCTCTTGCATGAAGACGGCCTCACGTTCGGCAACTACCTGGGCGAAACCAATGCATTGGTGCACGTTCCGGGCGTTAGCAATATCGGTACCCGCAACGCCCCGAATGCCACCACCGACAGCCGCGGTTACATGCTGGTACCGCACCTTCGGCCCTACCGCAGGAACGCGCTGCTGCTCGACACCGACGGCGTTGGGCCCGAAGTGGAAATCGACCAGGGCAGCGCCAATCTGGTGCCGCGTCGCGGCGCTATCGTCAAGGCAGCGTTTGCAGCACGGCGCGTCGCCCGCGTTATTCTCACGCTGCAGCACCCCGAAGGTCGGCCACTGCCGTTCGGTGCCCAGGTAAGCAATGCCCAAGGCCAGCCCCTGGCCGTGGTCGGCCAGGCAGGGCAAGCGCTGCTGGCCATCGATGAAACCCCTCAGCAATTACAGGTGCGCTGGGGTGAGCAGGCACAGCATACCTGCCAGCTCACCATCGACCCCGTCAACATCCCCTCCAATCACGGCTACCGCACGCACAGTGCACTGTGCTTGTGATGGATGCCCTGATCCAAGGATTCAGCCCAATGAAACGCTCTACGCCCCTGTGCGCCATGGTATTAGCCTCAGCCTTCTCGACCAATGCACTGGCAGAATGCTTCTGGGAAGACAGTAAATCCGGACACATGGAGTTCAACCTGCGTCTAGGCACCTACTGGATCCCTCGCGACGCACCGGTCGGCACCGTGATCGGTACACTGAACCAAGCCAGTAACCTGCGCAACGAGATGGGTATCAACCTGGTCTGCGACTACCAAGGCATCCCCCTGACCGTGCAATTGCAGGCAACTACGCCGATCGTATCCGACCCGGTCCCGCCGGTAGGTGGTGAAGACCTCACCGGTCGTATCCTGCAAACAGGCGTTGACGGCGTTGGCATTCACATACGCCTGCAAGAACCTTACATGAAAGGGATTTCGCCCAACTTCTGGAGGCCGGTGACATGGGATTCGATCCCCTATCAAGGTCGGGCAGAGCATAGCACCGCGCCGACGGGTATCTATGCCAGACGGCTGAAAGCTCAAATCACACTGATCAAAACCGGCCCCATTGCGGCAGGCCCTCAAGCGTTCAATGGCAAGCAGCTGTTCAGCGGCGTATTCAGTGACGTTGGCAATGTGCTGAGCTATAACTTGCATGGCACCGTCATGCAGGCACAATGCACACTCACCGGCAACCCTGTCAGCGCCGACCCGGTACTGCTGGGCGATCACGATCTGAGCAGCTTTAGCGGAACGGGCTTCACCACCGCGCCAACGCCGTTCTCCATTACCCTCAACGATTGCGTGACCGACAGCGGCTCTGGCGTGCAGGCTTACCTGAACTTCGATGGCGTCAAAGGCTCCACGATCATCGACAAGGACCGTGGCCTGTTCAGCCTGACCAGCTCATCGACCGCGCAAGGTATCGGCATACAGTTGCTGCATCACGACGGCAGTGCGGTGAAACTCCAGCAGGACGTACCCGTGGCCCCTATTGCTACCGGTCAAACCCGACTGGACTTCCAAGCCCGCTATTACCAGACTCAAGCCGCTGTAAAAGCAGGGAGTGCCGAAGGGGCGTTGAGCTTCACCGTAAGCTATCGCTGAATCAACAGCTGCAGCCCTTGCTTTTCGCGGGCTGCAGGTGGATACCAGGAAAATG
Organism: Pseudomonas sp. S32; assembly: GCF_016648095.1. Lineage (NCBI taxonomy): Bacteria > Pseudomonadati > Pseudomonadota > Gammaproteobacteria > Pseudomonadales > Pseudomonadaceae > Pseudomonas > Pseudomonas sp. S32. The sequence goes on along the minus strand of NZ_JACVVF010000087.1, from coordinate 95 downwards.
ACGGACACAAAAAAAGAGACTTTCGTCTCTTTTTTTGTTTCGATCTGGAGCGGGAAACGAGACTCGAACTCGCGACCCCGACCTTGGCAAGGTCG
>NZ_JACVVF010000086.1:0-8075 GCF_016648095.1 Pseudomonas sp. S32 | reverse complement strand
CAACAGCCAGATCAAGATCAACAGCCAGATCAAGATCAACAGCCAGATCAAGATCAACAGCCAGATCAACAGCTGGATCAAGATCCAAAGCTAGCTCTCGCTGAGGCGTGCGGCTTGGGTGGGGTTGCCGCCGGCAAAAAAAACCCGGGTTCTGGGGGAGGAATCCGGGTTAAGACCATTAGGAGTAAAACAAAGGTACGCGGTCCCTGAGCACCTTTATCGGCACGCCACTTGGGGGGATGTGCCGGGCCGACACCTCTAGTATTGGCCAGGTTTGACGCAGCGCCAGTCGAAGTTGATCGTTTTTTAAACAGATTTGGAATACGCCAGCCCCCAAGTGCTCCCGCTCGGCATGGCCGCAGGCACCCGGAAACACAGATAACCACGGATGATCCGTGCAATTTCATGCAAGTTAGGCATAATAATCCGCTTCGATTGTCAGCCAGTCCTTCCCATGCAGAAAGAACCTCGTAAGGTCCGTGAGTTTCGCCGTCGCGAACAGGAAATCCTCGACACCGCCCTCAAGCTGTTTCTCGAGCAAGGTGAAGACAGCGTCACCGTCGAGATGATCGCCGACGCCGTAGGCATCGGCAAAGGTACGATCTACAAGCACTTCAAGTCCAAGGCGGAGATCTACCTGCGCCTGATGCTCGACTACGAGCGCGACCTCAATGAGCTGCTGCATTCCGCTGATGTAGACCGTGACAAAGAGGCCCTGTCGCGTGCCTATTTCGAGTTTCGCATGCGCGACCCTCAACGTTACCGACTGTTCGATCGCCTGGAAGAAAAGGTGGTCAAGGGCAACCAGGTGCCGGAGATGGTCGAGCAACTGCACAGTATCCGGGCCTCCAACTTCGACCGCCTCACACAACTGATCAAAGGCCGCATCAGCGAAGGCAAGCTTGAAGACGTGCCGCCGTACTTCCATTACTGCGCGGCATGGGCACTGGTGCATGGCGCTGTGGCCCTGTACCACTCGCCGTTCTGGAGCAATGTGCTGGAAGATCAGGAAGGCTTCTTCCAGTTCCTGATGGATATCGGCGTGCGTATGGGCAACAAGCGCAAACGCGACCCAGAGCCCGCCAGCTGATTGCACCTGCGGTTACGGCCATCGGTAGCCGGCTATGACGTAGAGCAAAGCTGGCGCAAAAGCTGCATCCGCCAGCTATTCGCCGGTTTTTCGTCACCGGCCACTGGAGGAATGATGCGTAGCCTGGTCTTGCTGCTAACGCTTATGGCGTTGGGCGGGTGCATGAATGTCAGCGATATGGGGGAGGGCGTGCGCTACCACATGAGCGACGCCGGCCTGTTGGATCACAGCGACACCCGCCGTACCTTGTCCATCCGCCTGCAGCCCGACTCCTTTATTTTCATTGGCCAGGGGGCATTCGTGCCGCCCGGCAAAGGCCCCGTTCCTCGCCAGAACGCCGTGGCGGATGAAGCATTCAAGAGCTTCGTCGAATACTTCCCGCTGGTGCGTCGCGCCGACCGGCCCCTTGGCCTGGAAGAGGCCATCGTACAGGCGCGCTCGGTGGGCGCCGACTATGTGCTGTACACCCGGTTCGCCCGCACGGACGACCGCATTGGCAATGGGGATGAGTGGTACGACGAGCAGGCCGTCGACCGCCTTGGCTGGGACAGCGGTGTGGTGCAGATGATGCTGCTGGAAACCAATACGCGCTATTTGATCGACACGGTGCGCATCAAGAGCCGTGGCGGTTTGTTGACGTTCCACGATCAGACCCCGCAGGATTTGCTTGGCGCGCCAATGCGCGAGTACGCTCGTAGCCTGTTGGGCATGAGCCGATGAGGCAATGTGATGAGTGAGTCAGGCAAAACCAGCGATCTCCTGACGCAGATTCCCAGTAGCAAGGGCCTGCCACCGGTGCACCTGTGGAACCCGGATTTCTGCGGCGATATCGATATGCGTATTGCCCGCGATGGCACCTGGTATTACATGGGCACACCCATCGGCCGCAAACCGATGGTGAAGTTGTTTTCCGGCATTATCCGCCGTGAGGGTGATGACTATTTTCTCGTGACACCGGTAGAGAAGGTGGGCATCCAGGTGGATGACGCACCTTTTGTGGTGGTGGCGCTGGAGGTAATGGGCGAGGGCGAGCAACAGGTGCTGCGTTTTACCAGCAATGTGGAGGATCAGGTGGACATGGGGCCGGCCAACCCTTTACGCGTGGTCACCGACCCCATTACCCAGGCGCCTTCACCCTATGTGTTGATGCGCGATAACCTCGAGGCGCTGGTCCATCGCAATGTGTTCTACCAGTTGGTCGAGCTCGCCGTACCGCAGGTGCTGTCAGGTGAACAATGGTTGGGCGTGTGGAGCGGGGGCGTGTTCTACCCCATCGGCCAGGCCGATTGACACGGTGTTGACCCAATAACGCAAAAGCCCCCGCTGCTTGCGCAACGGGGGCTTTTTTATCTGGCTCCGCGACCTGGACTCGAACCAGGGACCCAATGATTAACAGTCATTTGCTCTACCGACTGAGCTATCGCGGAATCTGCGCGTATCTTACTCATTGCCAGGGGGAAGTCAAGCAACCCCCCCCTGTAAAATCAACCGGTTACAGCACTTCTACGATAGCCTTCGTAACCAAGTGGATGTTGCTCTGGTTGAGCGCGGCTACCGCGATGCGGCCTGTGTCCAGCGCATAGATGCCGAAGTCGTTCTTCAGGCGAGTCACTTGCTCAACGGTCAAGCCGGAGTAAGAGAACATGCCCACCTGGCGGCCAACGAAGCTGAAGTCACGCTTGGCGCCGTACTGCGCCAGCAATTCGACCATCTGCTTGCGCATACCATGGATGCGCTGACGCATTTCAGCCAGTTCGGTTTCCCACATCTGGCGCAGTTCAGCACTGTTCAGTACCGTGGCAACGATGGTGGCACCGTGGGTTGGCGGGTTGGAGTAGGTGGTGCGAATCACCCGCTTGACCTGGGAAAGCACGCGCGTGCTTTCGTCCTTGGACGCCGTGACAATGGACAGTGCGCCGACGCGCTCACCGTACAGCGAGAACGACTTGGAGAACGAGCTGGACACGAAGAATTCCAGGCCAGACTCGGCGAACAGGCGCACCGCGAACGCATCTTCGGCGATGCCGTCGCCAAAGCCCTGGTAGGCCATGTCCAGGAACGGTACGTGCCCCTTGGCCTTGACCACTTCCAGAACATGCTTCCAGTCGTCCAGGGTCAGGTCCACACCGGTCGGGTTGTGGCAGCAGGCATGCAACACCACGACAGAGCCCGCTGGCAGGTTGGCCAGGTCTTCGAGCATGCCGGCGCGGTCTACACCGTTGGTAGGTGCGTCGTAGTAGCGGTAGGTTTGCACAGGGAAGCCCGCCGACTCGAACAGCGCGCGGTGGTTTTCCCAGCTAGGGTCACTGATGGCTACCACTGCCCCCGGTGCGATCCGCTTGAGGAAGTCAGCACCGATTTTCAGCGCGCCAGTGCCGCCCACCGCTTGCACGGTGACCACGCGGCCGGCGGCCAGCAGTGGGGATTCGGCGCCGAACAGCAGCTTCTGCACGGCCTGGTCGTAAGTGGCGATACCATCGATGGGCAGGTAGCCGCGAGAGGCGTGCTGGGCGGCACGTTGGGTCTCGGCTTCGATCACGGCACGCAGCAGCGGAATGCGGCCTTCCTCATTGCAGTACACGCCTACGCCCAGGTTGACCTTGTCGGTACGTGGGTCGGCATTGAACGCTTCATTGAGGCCCAGGATGGGGTCGCGGGGTGCCAGCTCGACAGCGGAAAACAGGCTCATTGTTACCTTGGCTCGGATAGGAGGTGATAGGGCGTACACGCTCCAGCCGAATGCACTGAAGCGGTGCACAAACGGGGAGCCAGTATAGTGATCCCGCGCGGTCGCCGCGACACTCTGGCGCACCTTTTGCGCCTATTTGCGCAAAAAAATTTCGACCCTTGATCCGATTGCCAGGTCCACCGTTACACGGGGTCACCGTTCCACCTTCAAAGCATCCCCCGGCAGGCCCATTTGGGTATAGACTACTGGCTAAATTTACAGTGCAGCACCGCGAGGTTCGACATGTCCGAGTTTCAGCTCGTCACCCGTTTCCAGCCGGCCGGCGACCAGCCCGAGGCCATACGGCAGTTGGTCGAAGGCATCGAGGCGGGCCTGTCGCACCAGACGTTGCTGGGGGTGACCGGGTCAGGCAAAACGTTCAGCATTGCCAACGTCATTCAGCAGGTGCAGCGCCCTACGCTGGTGCTGGCGCCCAACAAGACCCTGGCCGCGCAGCTGTATGGCGAATTCAAGGCATTCTTCCCCAATAACGCCGTCGAGTACTTCGTCTCCTACTACGACTATTACCAGCCCGAAGCGTACGTACCTTCGTCGGATACGTTCATCGAGAAAGACGCGTCGATCAACGACCATATCGAGCAGATGCGCCTTTCCGCGACCAAGGCGCTGCTCGAGCGGCGCGACGCCATCATCGTCACTACCGTGTCGTGCATCTACGGCCTTGGCAGCCCTGAAACGTACCTGAAGATGGTGCTGCACATCGACCGCGGCGACAAGCTCGACCAGCGTGCGCTGCTGCGCCGCCTGGCCGACCTGCAGTACACCCGCAACGAAATGGATTTTGCCCGTGCCACCTTCCGTGTGCGTGGCGACGTGGTCGACATTTTCCCTGCTGAATCTGACCTTGAAGCCATTCGCATCGAGCTGTTCGATGACGAGGTTGAGAACATCGCCGCGTTCGACCCGTTGACCGGTGAGGTACTGCGCAAGTTGCCGCGCTTCACGTTCTACCCCAAAAGCCACTATGTCACCCCGCGGGAAACGCTGCTGCAGGCGGTGGAGGGCATCAAGGAGGAGCTGGGTGAGCGCCTTGAGTTTCTGCATAAAGGCAACAAGCTGGTCGAGGAGCAACGCCTGGAGCAGCGTACCCGCTTTGACCTGGAGATGATCCTGGAGCTGGGTTATTGCAATGGCATCGAGAACTACTCGCGCTACCTGTCGGGGCGGCCGGCCGGTGCGCCACCCCCCACACTCTACGACTACCTGCCGGCGGATGCCCTGCTGGTCATCGACGAGTCGCACGTCAGCGTTCCGCAAGTAGGGGCCATGTACAAAGGCGACCGCTCGCGCAAGGAAACCTTGGTGGAGTACGGCTTCCGCTTGCCATCGGCGCTGGATAACCGCCCTATGCGCTTTGACGAATGGGAAAGCGTGAGCCCGCAGACCATTTTCGTTTCTGCCACGCCCGGGCCTTATGAGGCCGAGCATGCCGGTCGGGTGGTGGAGCAGGTGGTTCGCCCTACGGGCCTTGTCGACCCTCAGGTGGAGATACGGCCCGCGCTCACGCAGGTCGACGACCTGCTGTCCGAGATACATAAACGCGTGGCCCTGGGTGAGCGCGTGCTTGCAACCACACTTACCAAGCGCATGGCCGAGGACCTCACTGACTACCTGGCCGATCACGATGTGCGGGTGCGCTACCTGCACTCTGACATCGACACGGTCGAGCGGGTCGAGATCATTCGCGACCTGCGTCTGGGCACCTTTGATGTGCTGGTGGGCATCAACTTGCTGCGTGAGGGCCTGGACATGCCCGAGGTGTCGCTTGTAGCCATACTCGATGCCGACAAGGAAGGCTTCCTGCGGTCGGAGCGCTCACTGATCCAGACCATTGGCCGCGCCGCACGAAACCTCAATGGTCGGGCAATCCTGTATGCCGACAACATCACAGGTTCAATGCAGCGTGCCATTGATGAAACCGAGCGCCGTCGTGAGAAGCAGATCGCGTTCAACGAGGCCCACGGCATCGTGCCGAAAGGGGTGGTCAAGGACATCACCGACATCCTCGAAGGCGCTACGGTGCCGGGGTCGCGCAGCAAGAAGCGCAAAGGGATGGCCAAGGCGGCGGAGGAGAGCGCCCGTTACGAAGCCGAACTGCGCACACCGGGGGAGATCACCAAGCGTATCAAGCAGCTTGAGGAGAAAATGATGCAGCTTGCCCGCGATCTGGAATTCGAGGCTGCAGCGCAACTTCGTGACGAAATCACCCAGTTGCGGGAGCGGCTGATCGTCAGCTGACCCCTCGAGAGCCGAGCCGCGCCTGTCCGCATATTGCTGATGGTCTGCGGCCCTGCTTGGCACTTGCGCCTGCGCACGGCAAGCCGTGTGCGCGCCATCGCTGGAGCCCGATGGCTGCCACCTGCTAACATTCGGCCTTTGTTTCATCTTTCGTTCGAGACCCTCCATGACCACCGTACGCACGCGTATCGCGCCATCGCCGACCGGCGACCCCCATGTCGGCACCGCCTACATCGCCCTGTTCAACTACTGCTTCGCCAAGCAGCATGGCGGCGAGTTCATCCTGCGCATCGAGGACACTGACCAGCTGCGCTCAACGCGCGAGTCGGAACAGCAGATCTTCGACGCCCTGCGCTGGCTCGGCATCGAGTGGAACGAAGGCCCGGACGTCGGCGGCCCGCACGGCCCGTATCGCCAGAGTGAGCGGGGCGAGATCTACGCCCGCTATGCCAAGCAATTGGTCGACGCAGGCCACGCGTTCTACTGCTTCTGTACCGCCGAAGAGCTGGAGCAGATGCGTGCAGAGCAGCAGGCCCGTGGGGAGACCCCGCGCTACGATGGCCGTGCCCTGGCCCTGAGCGCCGAGGAAGTGCAGCGCCGCCTTGCGGCAGGCGAGCCGCACGTGATCCGCATGAAGGTGCCGAGCGAAGGCGTGTGCGTGGTACCCGATATGCTGCGCGGCGACGTCGAGATCCCGTGGGACCGCATGGACATGCAGGTGCTGATGAAAAACGATGGCCTGCCCACGTATTTCCTCGCCAACGTGGTGGATGACCACCTGATGGGTATCACCCATGTGTTGCGGGGTGAAGAGTGGCTGCCATCCGCACCCAAGTTGATCAAGTTGTACGAATACTTTGGTTGGGAACAGCCCAAGCTCTGTTACATGCCGTTGTTGCGCAACCCCGACAAATCCAAGCTCTCCAAGCGCAAAAACCCGACTTCGGTCACGTTCTACGAGCGTATGGGCTTCATGCCAGAGGCCATGCTCAACTACCTGGGCCGTATGGGCTGGTCCATGCCGGACGAGCGCGAGAAGTTCTCCCTGGCCGAGATGGTTGAACACTTTGACCTGTCGCGCGTGTCGCTGGGTGGCCCAATCTTCGACATCGAAAAGCTGTCCTGGCTCAACGGCCAGTGGTTGCGTGAATTGCCGGTCGAGGCCTTCGCTGCTCGTTTGCAGCAGTGGGCATTCAACAGCGACTACATGATGAAGATTGCCCCGCACGTGCAGGGGCGCGTAGAAACCTTCAGCCAGGTAGTGCCACTGGGCGGGTTCTTCTTCGAAGGTGCGCTGAAGCTCGACGCCAAGCTGTTCGAGAGTAAAAAGCTGTCGGCCGACCAGGTGCGCCAGGTGATGCAGTTGATCCTGTGGAAGCTCGAAAGCCTGCGTCAGTGGGAGAAGGAACGCATTACGGGCTGCATCCAGGCCGTGGTCGAGGCCCTGGAGCTGAAACTGCGTGACGCGATGCCGCTGATGTTCGCCGCCATCACCGGGCAGGCCAGTTCAGTGTCGGTACTCGATGCCATGGAAATCCTCGGCCCGGACCTGACGCGTTATCGCTTGCGCCAAGCGTTGGACTTGCTGGGTGGCGTTTCGAAGAAAGAAAACAAGGAGTGGGAAAAACTGTTGGCCACCATCGCCTGACGGCGCCAACGAATCGCTAGCATCGCTCGCTTTACCGCCATAACCTGGCCCGTAGGAGCGAGCGTAGCTCGCGATGCGTCGCCCAGCGACGCCCCTGAACGCCTCATTCCCACGTAAAAGCTGCACCTGCGTCCAGCCCATTGCGGTAAGTGATTGTTATCTGTGAAAAAACTTTTGGGTATTTTCAAAAATTCGTTTGACAGGTCTACGATCCGAACTTAATATGCGCCCCGTCCACAGCGATGAACGAAATGAAGCGCCAGGCACCCAGCCAGCGATTCTGTTCAAAGCGACATTGTGGGGCTATAGCTCAGCTGGGAGAGCGCCTGCATGGCATGCAGGAGGTCAGC
>NZ_JACVVF010000085.1:0-8507 GCF_016648095.1 Pseudomonas sp. S32 | reverse complement strand
CCCTTCACCGGTAGAACGCGGTTGGGCTGGGAGGTGGTCAGCGTGACATTTGCAGCGCCTGAGAAATCGAGCGCCGCCCGCGAGGCGCATCGCGAGCTGCGCTCGCTCCTACATTTGTTTCGGGCCGGTCACGCCTGTAACAGGCGCGGGCGACCGCCTGGTTTGTACGCCACGCCATCTCCCAGCCCCATCCTGTATACTGCCGCCTTTCGTTCATCTCAGGCAGATCTCGCCTGTAACAGGCGCGGGCGACCGCCTGGTTTGTACGCCACGCCATCTCCCAGCCCCATCCTGTATACTGCCGCCTTTCGTTCATCTCAGGCAGATCTCGCGGAGCGTCCATGTCCGGCAATACCTATGGCAAGCTGTTCACTGTCACCACCGCAGGCGAGAGCCATGGCCCGGCGTTGGTCGCCATTGTCGATGGGTGCCCGCCAGGCCTGGAAATCTCCCTCGCCGACCTGCAGCACGACCTCGACCGGCGCAAACCCGGCACCAGCCGGCACACCACCCAGCGCCAGGAAGCCGACGAGGTGGAAATCCTGTCCGGAGTGTTCGAAGGCCGTACCACGGGCTGCTCGATCGGCCTGCTGATCCGCAACACCGACCAGAAGTCCAAGGACTACTCCGCAATCAAGGACCTGTTCCGCCCCGCTCACGCCGACTACACCTACCACCACAAGTACGGTGAGCGTGACTACCGCGGTGGTGGCCGCAGCTCGGCCCGTGAAACCGCCATGCGTGTGGCTGCCGGTGCCATCGCCAAAAAGTACCTGGCTACCCAGGGCATCACGGTGCGTGGCTACATGAGCCAGCTGGGCCCTATCGAGATCCCGTTCAAGACCTGGGAGTCGGTAGAACAGAACGCCTTCTTCAGCCCGGACCCCAACAAGGTGCCGGAGCTTGAGGCCTACATGGACCAGCTGCGCCGTGACCAGGACTCGGTCGGCGCCAAGATCACCGTGGTCGCCGAAGGCGTGATGCCTGGCCTGGGCGAGCCGATCTTCGACCGCCTGGACGCCGAGCTTGCACATGCCCTGATGAGCATCAATGCGGTCAAGGGCGTGGAAATCGGCGCGGGCTTTGCCAGCGTGGCACAGCGCGGTACCGAGCACCGTGACGAGATGACCCCGCAAGGTTTCCTCAGCAACAACGCCGGTGGCATTTTGGGCGGCATCTCTTCCGGTCAGCCAATCGTCGCTCACCTGGCCTTGAAGCCAACGTCCAGCATCACCGTGCCAGGCCGCTCCATCGATGTGCACGGTAACCCCGTTGAGGTCATCACCAAGGGCCGGCATGACCCGTGCGTGGGCATCCGCGCCACGCCTATCGCCGAGGCGATGATGGCCATTGCACTGATGGACCACCTGCTGCGCCACCGCGCGCAGAACGCCGACGTCAAGGTCACCACGCCCGTACTGCGCTAGCGTTTACCCGCCCGTGCCGGGTGTTTCGCCTAGCGAAGCACCCGCAGCAGGCCACAAAGGCCATTCCATGCCCGCAATCCCTTACTGGCGGCTGTCCAGCTTTTACCTGTTCTATTTCGCCCTGCTGGGCTCCACGGCGCCGTTTCTGGCACTTTATTTTGACCACCTGGGCTTCACGCCGGCACGTATCGGCGAGTTGGTGGCCATCCCCATGCTGATGCGCTGCATCGCCCCCAACCTGTGGGGCTGGCTGGGGGACCGCACGGGCCAGCGGCTGCTTATCGTGCGCCTGGGGGCATTGTGCACGCTGGCGACCTTTTCCCTGATTTTTCTGGGTAAAAGCTACGCCTGGCTGGCACTGGTCATGGCGTTGCACGCCTTCTTCTGGCATGCAGTGCTGCCCCAGTTCGAAGTCATCACACTGGCACACCTGCATGGCCAAACCGCACGCTACAGCCAAGTACGCCTGTGGGGATCGATTGGCTTCATCCTGACCGTGGTCGGCCTAGGCCGCCTGTTCGAGTGGTTGAGCCTGGATATCTACCCGGTCGCCCTGGTGACCATCATGGCCGGCATCGTCGCCGCCAGCCTGTGGGTACCCAATGCCCAGCCCGTCGAGCAGGGCGAGCGCCGCGCAGCTGGCGGTTTTCTGCACCAGCTGCGAGCACCCGGTGTGGTGGCGTTCTATGTGTGCGTGGCACTGATGCAACTGAGCCACGGGCCTTACTACACCTTCCTGACCTTGCACCTGGAACACCTGGGCTACAGCCGCGGCGCCATCGGGCTGCTGTGGGCGTTGGGCGTGGTGGCTGAGGTGCTGATGTTCATGGCCATGAGCCGCCTGTTCGCGCGGTTCAGTATCCAGCGGGTGCTCCTGGCCAGCTTCGTGCTGGCGGCCGTTCGGTGGTTGCTGCTGGGCAACCTGGCGGCGGAGCCTGGGGTACTAGTGTTCGCACAGTTGCTGCATGCTGCCACCTTCGGCTGCTTTCACGCTGCCAGCATCGCGTTCGTGCAGGCCAGTTTCGGGCCGCGCCAACAAGGTCAGGGCCAGGCCCTTTACGCCGCGCTTTCAGGCACCGGCGGGGCGCTCGGCGCACTGTACGCGGGCTACAGCTGGACATGGCTGGGGCCAGGCTTCACCTTTGGTATGGCCAGCGCCTCGGCGCTGGCTGCAGCCGTTATCATGGCGACCCGTTCGCAACCGACCAGGACCTGACCGCTGATGAGCATTCTCTGCGTATTTGACCCTTCCAGCCCGGCATTACCCAACAAGGTGCTGACCCACCGGGAAGACATCGAGGCGGCGCTGGCCGAGCACGGGGTGTCTTTGATCCACGCCGAGCATGGTCTTCGGATACGCCCAGGCACAGCCGATGCAGACGTGCTGGGCGCATGTGGTGATCACCTTGACCAACTCATGGCTACCCACGCCAGCTCCGTCTATCGGCTGGTGAACCGCGACGGCGAGCAGGGGGACACCTCAGCGCTGCGGGAAGAGCACACCCATAACGGCCAGGAAGTGTTTGCGGTGATCAGCGGCCGTGCGCAGCTAGGCTTGCGCTTGGGCGGGTGGGTGTATTCAGTGGTGTGCGAGAAAGGCGATCAGTTGACCATACCGGCGAACACGCGGCGCTGGGTGGAGTTGGGCGAAACCCCGTTTTGCCTTGCGTTCAGACTCTATTCGAGCGAGCAGAGCGCAAATCCGTTATATACGGGCGATGATGCCGCACGCGCGTTTTTGGGAATCGACGAACTTTGATGGGCCTTGCTGGTCTGTTCGAGGGTGAATCCATCGGGAGTCACCCGCCAACAGGCCAGCTCAGGCAGGCGACCACTCAGCGGTAGGTCGGCAGGGCGAAGCGTTGTTGGCTTTGCAGCATGCTGATCACCGGCAGCTCACTGGCTTGCTCGGCCAGGTCACGGCGGATGGCGCTGATGGCCCAGGACAGCTGTTCGGCGCTGTGCAGTTGCCCGTAGGTGAGCACACGGCGGGTCACCTTGCCGTCAGCAGCGCGAAGGGTCAGGAGAACACCGCCGTCCGGACGAGGCTGGGTAGCAACCTGGTAAGCCGAAAAGACCGAAACGAATTTTTCCTGGATAAGGTTCATGGCAACTCCTGACAGGTGTAGGGCAATCGTGGAGTTGTAGATTGCAGTGACCGTGCCAGTTTTTGGATATTGCAAAAACCCTTGTAAATCAAGGGCTTGCGGCTTACTTCAAGAAGGGGTTCCGTGCAAGCTGCAAGGTCGTGCAATTTGCACAGTGCATTTTGCACGGCGGGGCTCGTTGGGCTATCGCAGCGATAGATTCTGAACCTTTGACCCGCAACCGGGGCCTGACAAACACTTAGGCACCGATTATTGCCAGGAGGTTCCCCCATGCAGACCCAAGCCGCGCCCTCTCAAATGACCGCCGATGAAGCCGCCGCCTTTGCCGAACAAGTGTTCGACCGCGCCCGCCAAGGCGACGCCGAGATGCTCGAGCGCTTGCTCGCCAGCGGCCTGCCCGTGAACCTGCGCAACCAGAAGGGCGATACCCTGTTGATGCTGGCCAGCTACCACGGCCACCACGATGCGGTGCGTGTGCTGCTGGCCCACGGTGCCGATGCGCTGATCGCCAACGATAACGGCCAGTTGCCCATTGCCGGGGCCGCGTTCAAGGGCGACATGGCGATGATCCGCCTGCTGCTCGAGAACGGCGTACCGGTAGATGCAGCCGCGCAGGACGGGCGCACGGCGCTGATGCTGGCGGCCATGTTCAACCGCCTGGAGATCCTCGACTACCTGCTGGCCCAAGGCGCAGACCCGGCGCGCCAGGATGCACGGGGTGCCACTGCCCTTGTTGCGGCCCATACCATGGGCGCAGTAGACGCTGCGGCGCGCCTGCAAGCGCTGGCAGGCTAACCTCACAGGGGCATTTGCGGCTATCCTTGGCACCTTTTTACCCGCCGCAGGCCCCGTTCATGAAAACTCAGTTGCTCGAATTCATTAGCCTCATTGGCGCAGGCTGCATGCGTGAGGCCGATATCGAGCGCATTGCCGATGAGGCTGCCCAGGCCTACGCCGACCCGGCGGCATTTCTTGCCGCCAACCCCGACATCAACTATGACGACAGCTTCCCGATGCCCCTGGGCGAGTGGGTAGTGCTCGGCAGTTTGCCCGATACCGTGGTCTTCCAGGCCGACAGCTACCAGGAGCTGTTCGAGCACATCAGCGGCTCGTTTGACCAAAGCGTGCCGCTTACCCTCAAGCCCAAGCAACTGGCACGCACCGAGCCGCTGACCGCGCTCAACCGCATCCAGGTACAGATGGGAGCCTTGAACAAGGAAGCAGGGGGTTACGTGCTGCTCAACTTCAGCCAGTTGCTCGATGACGAACTGCAAATGGTGATGGTCGGCCAGCATGACCTGGCGCGGGTGACGGAGCTAGGTGCGGCGCTGGGCATCAAGGTTGAACCTGCCCTGGAAGCGTTGAAGGTTGCCGTGCACGTCTAAGCGACGTGCACAAGCGCCGGGCTCAGCCCAGTGCGGTATCGAGGAACATCATCACTGCAAAGCCGCCCATCAGGCCCAGGGTTGCCGAGGTCTGGTGGCCATTGCGGTGGGTCTCAGGGATGACTTCGTGGCTGACCACAAAAATCATCGCCCCGGCTGCAAGCCCCATGCTGATAGGGTAGGCGACCGCGAAACCCGTGGATATTCCCAGGCCGATCACTGCACCCAAGGGCTCCATCAGCCCGGACCCGATCGCCACCAGGGCAGCCTTCAGGTTCGAAAGCCCGGTAGCGCGCAAGGCCAGCGCAACCGCCAGCCCTTCAGGGATGTCCTGGATGGCGATGGCGGTGGTCAGCGGCAGGCCGATGTTCATGTCGCCATTGGTGAAGCTGACACCTATTGCCATGCCCTCGGGCAGGTTGTGCAGGGTGATCGCCAGCACGAACAGCCACACCCGGCTGAACCGCTCGGTTTCCGGGCCGGCTACGCCCACCCGCTCATGCTCGTGGGGGGTGAAGCGGTCCAGCCCGAGCATCAGCAATACCCCCAGGCCCATCCCCACCACCACCACGAACGCCGCAGCAGGGCCGCTGCCGGTGATGTCCCGCGCGGCATCCAGGCCCGGCAGAATCAGCGAGAACGAACTGGCCGCCAGCATCATGCCTGCTGCGAAACCCAGCATCACATCCTGGCTGCGCGTGCTCACGTCACGCAGCACCACCGCCAATACTGCACCCAGTGCCGTGGCACCGAACCCTGCCAGGCCACCTACGGCCGCCAGGTGCAGGTGCTGCGAATGGTCGCCGTGCACGGCATTCCACAGGCTGGCGCCCAGCAGCACGAGCACCGCCAGCAGGCTGAGAACAAGGCCGGCGCCTACCCATGGGTTGTTGGCGATGTGTTGCCGCCAGGCGCTTAGCGGGGAAGCGGCGGCGCTGTGACTGTGTACAGGGGGCATGCAAACCTCGGGTTCAAAAGACAATGCAGTCTAAGCAGTGACCCGAGCCTGGCGCCAAGGATTCCGCTCTATCGACGTAATAGCTGGCTATGCTATGCAGCATCAACCCCCTGAACTGGAGTACATGGCATGGGATCGACGTTCAACAGCCTGGTAGGCCTGATCATTCTGGCGCTGGACATCTGGGCCATTCTCAACGTGATCAAGAGCGGCAACGAGGTGGGCAGCAAGGTGCTGTGGATACTGCTGATCGCGCTGCTACCCGTGGTTGGCCTGGTGATATGGGCCATCGCCGGCCCACGCGGCAACGTGCGTATCTGAACGTTGGCGGCCGGGCACCCGGCCGCAGTGCCGCCAGTGGCCAATCGGGCCGTGACAAAATTTTCACAATGATTTAAACAGAATCCGCTCCCGCACAATGCTGCGATGGCCTTCGGCCGTCGCGCTCTTCGCAAACCGCAATTCTAGGACCTTCCCGTTCATGGCCAACCCGGACGCCTTGAAGCAATGGGGCGCGCGAGCGTCGTTCTCGCCCACCCTCAAATCCCACCTGGCCTACACGCTGCTGAGCGCGCTGGTCATCATGCTGATGCTCAGCCTCGTGCGCCTTGCGCTGCTGGTCTACAACAGCGACATGGTCGGCGATACGCCTGCTGCAACCGTTGCCGAGGGCTTCCTCAACGGGTTGCGCTTCGACCTGCGGGTGGTGGTGTACATCAGCGTGCCGCTGCTGCTGGCGTTGCTCAGCCCTTGGGCCATGGCGCGGCGCGGGGTGTTCCGCTTCTGGCTCACCCTCACATCCAGCGTGGTGATGTTCCTCGGCCTGATGGAGCTGGACTTCTACCGCGAGTTCCACCAGCGCCTGAACGGCCTGGTGTTCCAGTACATCAAGGAAGACCCCAAGACCGTCATGAGCATGCTCTGGTACGGTTTCCCGGTAGTGCGCTACCTGCTGGCCTGGGCATTCGGCACCTGGCTGCTCAGCCTGCTGTTCAAGGGGGTCGACCGCGCTACCCGTGGTGGTGGCGTGCAGCGTGTCGCCCCCTGGTACAACCGGCTGGCAGTGTTCATGGTGATTTTGCTGGTGGCCGTGGTCGCCGCCCGTGGCACCTTGCGCCAGGGCCCACCGATGCGATGGGGGGATGCGTTCACCACCGACTCCAACTTCGTCAACCAGTTGGGCCTGAACGGTACCCTGACGCTGATCGATGCGGCCAAGAGCCGCTTCGGTGAAGACCGCGCCAACATCTGGAAACCGGTGCTGGAGCAGGGCGTGGCCACCCAGACCGTGCGCCAGCAACTGCTGACGCCCAATGACACCCTGGTGGATGCCGACGAAGCCGCCGTGCGCCGTGACTTCCTGCCACCCGCCGCAAACACGCTGCCGATCAAGAATGTGGTGGTGATCCTGATGGAGAGCTTTGCCGGCCATTCGGTGGGCGCGCTGGGCAGCCCCAACAACATCACCCCGTACTTCGACAAGCTGGCCAAGGAGGGGCTGTTGTTCGACCGCTTCTTCTCCAACGGCACCCATACCCACCAGGGCATGTTCGCCACCATGGCGTGCTTCCCCAACCTGCCGGGCTTTGAGTACCTGATGCAAACCCCGGAAGGGGGCCACAAGCTGTCCGGCCTGCCGGCGCTGCTCAGTGCCCGGGATTACGACGACGTCTACGTGTACAACGGGGACTTTGCCTGGGACAACCAGTCCGGGTTCTTCGGCAACCAGGGCATGACCACGTTCATTGGCCGCAACGACTTCGTCAACCCGGTGTTCTCCGACCCCACCTGGGGCGTGTCCGACCAGGACATGTTCGACCGTGGCAATCAGGAACTGGCCAAGCATGACGGCAAGAAGCCGATCTACGCCTTGCTGCAGACCCTGTCCAACCACACGCCGTACGCCTTGCCCGCCAACCTGCCGGTGGAGAAAGTCACCGGCCAGGGCACCCTGGACGAGCACCTCACCGCCATGCGCTACTCGGACTGGGCGCTGGGCCAGTTCTTCGAGAAGGCCCGCAAGGAGCCTTACTTCAAGGACACCCTGTTCGTGATCGTTGGCGACCACGGCTTTGGTAACCACCAGCAGGTCACCGAGCTGGACCTGGGCCGCTTCAACGTGCCGCTGCTGCTCATTGCACCAGGCATCCAGGACAAGTTCGGTGCGGTCAACCACACCGTCGGCACCCAGGTGGACATCGTGCCCACCATCATGGGCCGCCTGGGTGGCGAAACCCGTCACCAGTGCTGGGGCCGTGACCTGCTCAATCTGCCTGCAGGCGACCAGGGCGTGGGCATGATCAAGCCATCGGGCAGCGAGCAGATCGTCGGCCTGGTGCAGGGCGACCGCGTGCTGATCGAGTCCAAGGACATGAACCCGCGGCTGTATCGCTACCAGCTGGGCCGTGAATTCAAGGCCGAGCTGATCGAAAGCCCGGACCAGCCGCAGATGCTCAAGCAGCTGGAAGCCTACATTCAGACCGCCACCAAGAGCCTGCTGGACAACACCGCAGGGGTGGTGCACGGCACGCCCAAGTAGCGCCTTAACAGGCAGGGGGGGGGGGGGGGGGGGGGGCCCCCCCCGGGGGGGGGGGGGGGGGGGGGGGGGGGGGGGGGGGGGGGGGGGGGG
>NZ_JACVVF010000084.1:0-8829 GCF_016648095.1 Pseudomonas sp. S32 | reverse complement strand
GCCCCCGCCCCCACAGCCGACCTTATTTATTGCCCACCAAACTGTCCACCGCCGGCACCCGCGTATCGCTCTCCATCTGCGCATCATGCTCCAGCTGGTGGCTGAACCGCTCCAGTGAAGCATTGGCCGGCTGGGAATCACTGGCAAACACAGGCGGGCTCAGCAAGTAGGCCGACAGCAACTGGCTCAACGCCGCCAGGCTATCAATGTGGGTACGCTCATAGCCATGTGTGGCATCGCAGCCAAAGGCCACCAGTGCCGTACGAATGTCGTGCCCCGCCGTCACCGCCGAATGAGCGTCGCTGAAGTAATAGCGGAACAGGTCGCGGCGCACCGGCAGCTCGTGATCACCGGCCAGTTTCAGCAGGTGGCGGGACAAATGGTAATCGTAGGGCCCCGACGAATCCTGCATCGCCACACTCACCGCATGCTCACTGGAGGCCTGCCCCGGGGCCACAGGGGCGATATCGATACCCACGAACTCGCTGACGTCCCAGGGCAGGGCGCCAGCAGCACCGGAGCCGGTTTCCTCGGTGATGGTGAACAGTGGGTGGCAGTCGATCAGCGGCTGGCGGCCACTTTCCACCACGGCCTTGAGGGCAGCCAGCAATGCTGCCACACCGGCCTTGTCGTCCAGGTGGCGGGCGCTGATGTGGCCGCTTTCGGTGAATTCGGGCAACGGGTCGAAGGCCACGAAGTCGCCAATGTTCACGCCCAGGGCCTCGCAATCTGCCCGTGTGGTGCAATAGGCATCCAGCCGTACCTCCACGTGCTCCCAGCTCACCGGCATCTGGTCGATGGCGGTGTTGAACGCATGCCCGCTGGCCATCAGCGGCAGTACGCTGCCACGGAATACACCGGTGTCGGTGAACACACTGACCCGGCTGCCCTCGGCAAAACGGCTGGACCAGCAGCCCACCGGTGCCAGCGCCAGCCGGCCGTTGTCCTGCAGTTGGCGCACGCTGGCGCCGATGGTGTCCAGGTGCGCGGATACCGCACGGTCTGGCGAACTCTGGCGGCCCTTGAGGGTGGCGCGGATGGTACCGCGCCGGGTCAGCTCGAAGGGGATGCCCAGCTCGTCAAGGCGTTCGGCCACGTAACGCACGATGGTGTCGGTAAAGCCGGTAGGGCTGGGGATGGCGAGCATCTCCAGCAGCACGCGCTTGAGGTATTCGAGATCGGGTTCGGGATGTCGCTCAGACATGTCCTGGCCTCCAGTCGTGGTCTTGAGAATGGATCAGCGTTCGTGCAGCGGCGGCCGGTCTCGGGCCGCCACTCACGGCGCTGTGTATCGTGTGTCAGCCTAAAGGCCGGCTGTGGGGGAACAGCAGATCGATGAAACGCTCTGCGGTGGGCTGCGGCTCATGGTTGGCCAGCCCGGCCCGTTCGTTGGCCTCGATGATCACGTAGTCCGGCTGGGCGGCATCGCGCACCATGAAATCCAGGCCGACCACGGGAATCTCCAACGCCCGGGCAGCCTTGACGGCCGCCTCTGCAAGCACGGGGTGCAGCGTTGCCGTCACATCCTCCAGGGTGCCGCCCGTGTGCAGGTTGGCAGTGCGACGCACGGCCAGCTGCTGGCCGGCAGGCAGAATGTGGTCATAGCCATACCCTGCCGCTATCAGCGTGCGTTCGGTTTCATCGTCCAGCGGAATGCGGCTTTCACCACCGGTCGCGGCCTGGCGTCGGCGGCTCTGGGCTTCGATCAACGCGCGGATGCTGTGCGTGCCATCGCCGGTTACCTGCGCCGGGTGGCGAATGGCGGCTGCAACCACCTCGTAACCGATCACCAGAATGCGCAGGTCGTGGCCAGCGTGGAAGCTTTCCAGCAGCACGCGGCTGTCGAACTGACGCGCCTGCTCGACGGCGTGGGCGATGTCTTCGAAGGTGGTGAGGTTGACCGCTACCCCCTGGCCTTGCTCGCCATCTACCGGCTTTACCACCACCGCGCCGTGTTCTTCGAGAAATGCGAGGTTTTCATCGGCGTTACCCGCCAACTGCTGCGCCGGCACTTGCAAGCCTGCGTTACCCAATGCCCGCTGAGTCAGGCGCTTGTCCTGGCACAGGGTCATTGTCACGGCGCTGGTCAGGTCGCTGAGCGATTCACGGCAGCGGATGCGCCGGCCACCCAGGCTTAAAGTGAACAGGCCAGACGCCGCGTCGTCGACCTGTACCTCCACGCCCCGGCGCAGCGCCTCGTCGACGATGATACGTGCATAGGGGTTGAGGTCGGCTTGCGGGCCAGGGCCCAGAAACAGTCGCTCGTTGATGCCATTCTTGCGCTTGACGGCGAAGGTGGGCAGGTTGCGAAACCCGAGCTTTTCGTACAGGCGCTTGGCCTGGCGGTTATCGTGCAGCACCGACAGGTCCAAGTAGGCCAGGCCCCGGCTCATGAAGTGTTCGATCAGGTGACGCACCAGCACTTCCCCCACCCCGGGGCGGGTGCAATGGGGGTCGACGGCCAGGCACCACAGGCTGCTGCCGTTTTCCGGGTCGTCGAAGGCCTTGGCGTGGTTCAGGCCCATCACGCTGCCAATGATCGCGCCACTGTCTTCATCCTCGGCCAGCCAGTACACCGGGCCGCCCAAGTGGCGGGGGGTAAGCAGTCCAGGGTCGACGGGCAGCATGCCGCGTGCCTGGTACAGGGTATTGATGGCCTGCCAGTCGCCGTCATTCTGCGCCCGGCGCACGCGAAAGCCGCGGAACACCCGTTGCGCCGGGCGGTAGTCGGTAAACCACAGGCGCAGGGTATCGGAAGGGTCAAGAAACAGCTGCTGCGGGGCATGGGCCAGCACCTGCTGGGGGGCTGCCACGTACAGCGCGATATCACGCTCGCCACGGCATTCGCCCAACAGATCTTCTGCGAGCTTGGCAGGGTCGGCGTAAGTGTGGCCGATCAGTAGCCGGCCCCAGCCGCAGTGCAGGGCACGGGGCTGGTGTTGAGGCTCGCTGCCATCGCCCGCCAGGCGTGCCTGCAGGCGCTCATACGAGGGCGCCTGGCCGCGCAGCAGGCGCTGGCCATAGGCAGTTTCGTGGGCTTTCATGGGTCAGAGTCCTTGTTCGGTCAGCCACAGGTTCAGCGCGGCCAGCTGCCAGAGCTTGGAGCCGCG
The DNA here is from genome assembly GCF_016648095.1 of Pseudomonas sp. S32. Taxonomy (NCBI): domain Bacteria; kingdom Pseudomonadati; phylum Pseudomonadota; class Gammaproteobacteria; order Pseudomonadales; family Pseudomonadaceae; genus Pseudomonas; species Pseudomonas sp. S32. The sequence goes on along the minus strand of NZ_JACVVF010000084.1, from coordinate 5,719 downwards.
TAAAGGGGTCAGCTGGCCGTGGGGGTTGCTCAGCAAACGGTCGATCATGGCCGGGTTGAACAACCCCCGGTCCTGGCTGGGGTCGGTGAGCAATTCACGTACCCAACCCAGCGTGGCGCCTTCCAGGTGCTTCAGGCCAGGCACGGGGAAATAGCCTTTTTTGCGGTCGATCACCTCGTGAGGGATCACACGGCGAGCCGCCTGCTTGAGCACATGCTTGCCGCCATCGGGCAGCTTGAAACGCCCGGGAATGCGGGCCGACAGTTCTGCCAGGCGGTAGTCCAGGAACGGGGTGCGCGCCTCCAGCCCCCAGGCCATGGTCATGTTGTCCACCCGCTTGACCGGGTCGTCCACCAGCATCACTGTGCTGTCCAGGCGCAGGGCCTTGTCCACGGCAGCGCTGGCACCGGGGCGGGCAAAGTGTTCACGCACGAAGTCACCGGCCGCGTCGTTGTCCAACTGCCAGGGCGCCTGCACCGTGTCACGGTATTCGGCGTGGCTGCGGTCGAAGAACGCCTCGCGGTAAGCCGTGAAAGCGTCATCGGCGCCATCCACCTTGGGGTACCAGTGGTAGCCGGCAAACAGCTCATCGGCGCCCTGGCCGCTTTGCACGCCCTTGCAGTGTTTTGCCACTTCCCGGGACAACAGGTAGAAGGCGATGCAGTCATGGCTGACCATCGGCTCGCTCATGGCGCGGAAGGCCGCTGGCAGCTGGTCGATGATTTCGTGTTCGGCAATGCGCAACTGGTGGTGGCGGGTGCCATAGTGCTTGGCGATCAGGTCGGAGTACTGGAACTCGTCACCGCGCTCGCCACCGGCATCTTCGAAGCCGATAGAGAAGGTGGACAAGTCCTCCACGCCCACTTCACGCAGCAGGCCCACCAGCAGGCTGGAGTCGACGCCGCCAGACAGCAGCACCCCGACGTCCACCGCAGCGCGCTGGCGGATGGCCACGGCGTCGCGGGTCGCGTCCAGCACGCGGGTGGTCCAGCCTTCCAGGTCCAAGTCACGCTCGTCGGGGTTGGGGCCGTACTGCAGCTGCCACCAGGTTTGGCGTTCTACCTCACCGTGGCGGTCGACGCGCATCCAGGTCCCTGGCTCCAGCTTCTGCACGTTGGCCAGCAACGTGCGCGGTGCCGGTACCACAGCATGGAAGTTCAGGTAGTGGTTGAGGGCGACCGGGTCGAGCATCGGGTCGATGTCCCCACCTTTGAGCAGCGCAGGCAGGGTAGAAGCAAAACGCAGGCGCTCGCCGTTACGCGACAGGTACAGGGGTTTCACACCCAGGCGGTCACGGGCCAGGAACAGGCGCTGGTTGTCGCGCTCCCAGATGGCCAGGGCGAACATGCCGTTGAGTTTTGGCAGCAGGGCCGCGCCCCAGGCGTGGTAGCCCTTGAGCAACACCTCGGTGTCGCCGTCGGACCAGAAGCTATAGCCCAGGTCCAGTAGCTCCTGGCGCAGCTCCGGGAAGTTGTAGATGGCGCCGTTGAAAGCCAAGGACAGGCCCAGGGTGTTGTCTACCATCGGCTGGGCAGAGCCGTCGGACAAGTCCATGATTTTCAGGCGACGGTGGCCAAGGGCAATCGGCCCCTGGCTATGAAAGCCCCACGCATCCGGGCCGCGTGGCGCCAGGTGATGGGTGATGCGCTCTACAGCAGCCAGGTCGGCTGGGCGAGGGGCTTGGCCGAGGGGGGTGAAACGCAGTTCTCCAGCTAATCCGCACATAAGTCCTTACCGGTTTTTCCGTTGGGGAGGGGGTGCCCCGGATTAGGGCACCTTCTGGAACTGACCCATGTGCTTTGTGAGAGTTTTAGAACGATCGGTTATAAGGCTTGGTGTGTAGTCAGGTGTGCAACCCACATTTTGGTCATTTACCGCGGATCAATTTGCGCAGCGCAAAGCGGTTTGGGTGGCAGGCTTCGGCCACGGTTCGCGGTAATGGCAGTGGCTCCCCGCACACCCAGGCGGCCACCAGTTCGCCGCTCAACGGTGCGGTTATCAGCCCGCGAGATCCGTGGCCGCTATTCACGTAGAGGCCGTTTAGCCAGGGGCAGGGCACTTGGGGCTGCTGCCGGGCATCGCGTGCCAGCACGGCATAGGCGTCGGCGAAAGCCTCGGGGTCGGCCAGGGGGCCGACGATCGGCAGGTAATCGGCGCTGGTGCAGCGGAAGGCCGCGCGCCCCTGTAATTGCGCTGCATCCAGGGTGTGGGCGCCCAGCCGATCGGCCAGGTCGGTGGAGATCTCGTCCAGCAGCTTCAGGTTACCCTGGTGTTCTTCCAGGGTAGGTGCCACGTCCTGGCTGTGGAAATCGAAACTGGCGCCCAAGGTGTGTTCATCACCGCGTGGCGGCGCCACATAGCCTTCTGCACACAGCACCGTGCCCAGTGCACGGCTGGTTGGCGTGGCCGGCAGCCGGGTAACCTGGCCGCGAATGCGCTTGAGCGGCAGGCCTGCACAGGGCGCGAAGTGGCGTACGTCCGCGGCACCTGCCAGTACCACCACCGGGGCGCTTGCCAGCAACCCCTCACCGCCCCAGGCCTGCCACAGCCCATCGACCTTGCGCAGCTCGGCCACCTCCTGGTGGGTGATGGTGCGGATACGCGGGTGCTGCAGCTGCTGCCTGCATAACGCCGGCGGGTGCACCCAGCCGCCTTCAGGGTAGAACAAGCCGCCTGCCGGCAGTGTTACCCCGGCAATGGCCTGGGCCTGGTCTTGCGAGAGTGGGTGCAGCAGGCCCGTGTCGAAGGCAGCCGCCAGTTTGCGCTGGCGCTCGGCCTCCTGAGTGTCGAATGCCAGTTGCAGCACCCCGCAGGCGTCCCAATCTTGGCCGCGCTGCAGGTGCTCCAGTTGGCGACGGGTATAGCCGAAACCGGCCACGATCATCTGTGAAAGCGCGGTGCCGTGGGCCGACAGCTTGAGGTACAACACCCCTTGCGGGTTGCCCGAGGCTTCCTGCGCAGGTGCGGCATGACGCTCCAGCACCGTGACGTGCCAGCCGCGCCGGGCCAGGCTGGCCGCCGTGCTGCTGCCCGCCAGCCCGGCGCCAATCACCAGCGCCTGCCTGGGGCCCGGGGCAGGGGCCGGGCGGCGGTACCAAGGTGCCGTGCTGTCAGCCACCGGCCCCACATAAGCGCCACTCATCACCTCCCACTTCTTGCCAATGCCGGGCACTTTCTTCATGGCAAACCCGGCCTCCACCAGGCTGCGCCGAACCCACCCGGTGGTGGTGAAGGTGCCCAGCACCGTGCCGGGGTGTGAAAGCCGGGCCAGCTGGGCGAACAGCTCAGGCGTCCACATGTCGGGGTTCTTGGCCGGGGCGAAGCCGTCGAGGAACCACACATCGACCTGGGCATCGAGCTGGGGCAGTTGTTCGAGTACATCCCCCACCAGCAAGGTGAGGGTCACCCGGCCTTCGGCGAAGGTGAACTGCTGGTAACCCGGGTGTACGGCCACGTACTGCGCCAGCAGCGGCTCGCCAAAGGCTGCCAGTTCTGGCCACAGCCTGACCGCGCGGGCCATGTCGTGGTGGCTGAGCGGGTACTTTTCGACACTGACGAAGTGCAGGCGGGCGCCTGCCGTGGCGTGCTGTTCGAACAACTGCCAGGCGCAATAGAAGTTCATGCCGGTGCCAAAGCCGGTTTCGCCGATTACCAGGCAGTCATGGGCGGCCAAGGCAGTGAAACGTTCAGCCAGGCGCGTTTGTCCGAGAAACACGTGTCGCGTTTCATCAATGCCTTCGTTAACGGCAAAGTACACATCGTCGTACTGCCGCGAATGCGGGCGGCCCTGGTCATCCCAGTCAATCTGGGCGTGCTGAAGGAGGGTAGTTCCGGTCATGTCTGGGTGAGCGGCAAGCTGCAAGAGAAGTGCAGATGTTCGCATGACCAGGCTTTTCTTGCAGCTAACCCCTTACAGCTTGCAGCTCACAACTTGCAGCTTGCAGCTGACCTTCTGCCGCTTGATTTCCGCTAATCTTGGTTATCCATCAAAGGAGCCCATGCATGTTCGAATCCGCCGAAATCGGCCACAGTATCGACAAGGAAACGTACGACGCCGAGGTGCCCGCCCTGCGCGAGGCCCTGCTCGAAGCCCAGTACGAACTCAAGCAGCAGGCGCGCTTCCCGGTCATCGTGCTGATCAATGGCGTGGAGGGTGCCGGCAAGGGCGAGACGGTCAAGCTGCTGAACGAGTGGATGGACCCGCGCATGATCGATGTGCTCACCTTCGACCAGCAAACCGACGAAGAGCTGGCGCGGCCACCGGCCTGGCGCTACTGGCGGGCCTTGCCACCGAAGGGGCGCATGGGGGTGTTTTTCGGTAACTGGTACAGCCAGATGCTGCAGGGCCGGGTGCATGGGGTGTTCAAGGACGCTGTGCTGGACCAGGCCATCACGGGTGCCGAGCACCTGGAGCAGATGCTGTGCGATGAAGGCGCGCTGATCATCAAGTTCTGGTTCCACCTGTCCAAGAAGCAGATGAAGGCGCGGCTGAAATCGCTGAAGGACGACCCGTTGCACAGCTGGAAGATCAGCCCGCTGGACTGGCAGCAGTCGCACACCTATGACCGCTTCGTGCGGTTTGGCGAGCGTGTGCTGCGCCGCACCAGCCGCGACTACGCGCCATGGCACATCGTCGAGGGCGTAGACCCCCACTACCGCAGCCTGGCGGTGGGGCGCATTCTGCTCGAAAGCCTGCAGGCTGCCCTGGCCAACAATCCCAAGGGCAAGCACCAGGGCAACGTCGCGCCCTTGGGCCGCAGCATCGATGAGCGCAGCTTGCTGGGCGCCCTGGACCTGACCCTGCGCCTGGACAAAGCTGACTACCAGGAGCAGCTGGTAACCGAGCAGGCGCGCCTGGCTGGCCTGCTGCGCGACAAGCGCATGCGCCGGCACGCGCTGGTAGCCGCCTTCGAGGGCAACGATGCCGCCGGCAAGGGTGGCGCCATCCGCCGCCTGGCAGCAGCGCTGGACCCGCGCCAATACCGCATCGTACCCATCGCCGCCCCCACTGAAGAAGAGCGCGCCCAGCCATACCTGTGGCGCTTCTGGCGGCACATCCCGGCCCGGGGCAAGTTCACCATCTTCGACCGCTCCTGGTACGGCCGGGTGCTGGTCGAGCGGGTGGAAGGCTTCTGCAGCCCGGCCGACTGGATGCGTGCCTACAGCGAGATCAACGACTTCGAAGAGCAGTTGGTGAATGCCGGCGTGGTGGTGGTGAAGTTCTGGCTGGCAATCGACCCCCAGACGCAGCTGGAGCGCTTCGAGGAACGTGAACAGACCCCGTTCAAGCGCTACAAGATCACCGAGGACGACTGGCGCAACCGTGACAAGTGGGACGATTACAGCCAGGCCGTGGGCGACATGGTGGACCGCACCAGCAGCGAGATCGCGCCCTGGACGCTGATCGAGGCCAACGACAAGCGCTGGGCCCGGGTGAAGGTGCTGCGCACCGTCAATGAAGCGCTCGAAGCCGCGTTCGCCAAGCACAAGAAATAGCTAGCTGCTCGCTTTCGCAGGGGGTTGGTCCAGCCCACACCCCCTGTAGATACTCTGTTGCCGGTCAATCTTTTTGAGGTGCGTAGCGCTAAACAGCTTGGCCGTATCAAAGGGCTCATCGCCACGCATGCATGCCCAGGCACCTGTCAGGTGTTCGCCGTAACAGGATCTGCGCCTGCGAGACCGAGCGCCGCCCGCGCGGCGCATCGCGAGCTGCGCTCGC
>NZ_JACVVF010000083.1:0-9012 GCF_016648095.1 Pseudomonas sp. S32 | reverse complement strand
GCTGTTTTCCAGGAAGCTGAGGAAGTTGAAGGCGTTCGAGTGGATGATGGTTTCTGTGGTCATGGGAACTCCATGCTGCACCGTAATAAATTGAATCAGGCTCGCTCGAAACAGCAGCGCCCACTTCGACACGAAGTCCGGGCGCCTTATGAGCAAGCATCAATAAGGTTGGACCTGATGTGCATCACTGCCGGGAGCAATGCCGCCATCGAAAGCATCAGAGCTCCCAGCAATCTCTGACTGAATGAATGGGATGGCTGGCATGTTCGAGCGCGGCTACGCGATAATTGGCGGCTCTGCCGCTTTCAATGGCAGAGCCAGACGCTACTCAATCTTCACGTCACCAGGTAGACAGCACCAAGGTGTTTCGATTATCCGGCAATGTGGGTGCCGCAAATGCGATCTGAACGCGGTGCAGATTCCCGTCTTCATCGCGCAGAGAGAAACGAAGTGCTGAGTCCAGATGCTTGCGATACGCCCGCTCCTCTCCCCCATCGCCCATACTGTCGTGCCAGTACGGCAGGTCGTGCACGCGGTTGAGGCTAATCATCAGGGTTCCCGGCGCGGGTGCCTGACTTGGTTCAAACGCGCTCCTGAGTTTGCTGAAGCTGACGTCCTTTTCCTCGACCATGGTCTGCAGCCAACTGCTCAGGGTGACGTTTTCCGGCGCCGGCGTGTCAGGGGATTGTTTAGGATTGAAAGCAACCCCCAGATAACTGGCATAGGTTTCTGCTAATTGCTCACTTTCCCAACGTACCGCCGAAATCTGGCCCTCGATCCGACACGTCGCGAATAGCGCTGGCAGCACACCCTGGCGCTTGTATTCCAAGGTCCAGTAATCAGTCGACTCCTTACGGTAACTGAACTCGTCATCTCCTATGGTCTCACCCAAGCCATTCCATACGCGCTTGCGTGCGAAGGTGTAGTCGGTCAGGGCTATGGTCGGCGGGGCCTTGCTGCTGATCCTCACTTTGCCTTCCTTGTCACGCGAGTCGAATTCGCCCCCCCCGTCCTTGGTAAATTTGGCGTAGAGTTCCACAGCCGCACTCGGTTTAGCACTTTGCAGGTACAATACCCGCCTGACCGTGGCCTTCTCGCCCTGTACATGCTCCCGCGGTTGTTGTCCGTCTTGAGTGCGGAAGCGATTCGCAAGATTATTGATCGCCCAAGGCAAACCACTGTCGGGGTCCATGCCCTCTTGGCCGGGATCGATGAACGGTACTTCGGCATTACTGACATTATCGTAGAGCTTCAACGTCGACAGCTCTGTTGGCGTCAGCGGTATCTCAAGCTTCTCATCACCGACTTCTGCCGTTTCAATGGTGATGAGTACCTGAATCTGTTGATGACCGTTCGCATAACATTCAGCGCTGCCGCGTACGGTCATCTCGAACTTGTTCAACGCGCGCCAGGTAGGCGGGGTTACGTTTTCTTGCAACAGTTCGACAATCGCGTAACCACTCGAACGACTATTGATGTCGGCCATGATCACGCTCACGACCCCTTCCGCTTGTTCAGGAGGCGTGAACAAGCCTTCTTCGTCGATGAACCCTTCACCAAAGTGACTCCATGTCACATCTTGCTGATCCTCACCATCAACCGTGAACTGAATGGGCACCCCCGCATCGGCCGAGGGCACATAGGCGGGGCTGACTGTCAGGTGAGCCGCGTAGGCGATGATCACAACCGTAGCGTCTGCGTAGGCGCGAGTGCTGGTGTCGGTGACACGTATCGTCTGCAGCTTGATTTCCGGAACGGAGTCTTTTGGAGCGGTGGGCGTGAATTGCGCCAAGGTCCCGTTGATGACATCCAAGGTTCCCAGCACTTCGCCCTGCAGCGACCACTCGACGCTGCCGCCGCTGGTTTGCGCGACGAGGTCCACAGGTTCCATTCCCTTGCTCCACGCCGCGACTCGGGGCGCAATGGCGAGTGGCTGGGCCACCTCGACCACCACGGCAACACGCGACTGATCCATGCCTGCGGCCTGAAAGCGGTTTGAAACGACGACAACCTGCTCTTTTTGCCTGAATCGTTTGGCGGGTAGCGCTGTGTAGGTACCCTTGTCAGTGATGGTCCCGGTGGCGCCGCTGAGGTTCAAGCCAGCCGCCGCCCAGGCAGATGCCGCGCTGGATACGGCTGTTGCATTCTGCTTCAAGGTGAAGCTGCGCGACTGACCTGCCACCACTTGCGTACGCAAAGGTTCGACGGTGAACGTACGCTCTGAGGTCTGGACATTGCCGAAGATCACGTGATCGAAAGGGTCGTGCGACTCATCGAGGCTGAGTCGATGTGCATTGGGCAGCTGCACTCGCCTTACGATCGGAATCGAGCCTGCCTCGGTCAATGTGGCGCTTCGCGCGAAACGTGTCAGGTGTTTGGCGAGCAACAGCGTCGCATTGTACTCACGGACACCCTGCGTACTGACGTCATCGGGGATGAGATAGGGGAAGCCACTGCCGCTTGTGGGCAAGCTACCCGGTGCGGAGTTGGCTCGCAGTTGACAGAACAGCACGACAGCCCCCTCACCTGCTTGTGCAGCATCGGGGTGAGGCTGGGTCAATACATTGAAACGCTGGATACCCAGAGGCTCGTAATCATTGAAATCGAGCGCCGCGATGACGAACGCTTTGCGATAGGCCGGGTGATCTTTGATACGCTTGCCCAGCACTTCGCCAATGACAATGGGTGCTTCCAGCGTCTTGCCAAGGTTGCACCTGAAGTCCGAAGCAGAGGACAAGTCCAGCAGCAGCTTGCCATGATCCTCCGCGGACCCGGTACGCACCCCAAGGTCAACCTTCATCGTCAGTTGGTAGCCCATGCCCTCCCGCAGGTTCATGCTGTGCCGAAGTTGCGGTGGGCGACCCGGCAAATGAACCCAGGTGGTGTAAGTGCCGGTCAGGATGTTCATCGACAGCGTTACCTTGCTGTTGCTCAAGGCAGCCTCCGCGAATGACACCTGGGGTACGCCGAGCACCATGTTGGACAATGTGACCCGCTCTTCATGGGTGTCATCGGTGCTGAAACTGGCATCGAACGGCAAAAGGAAACTCAGGTCGTTGAACGATGCGAGGTACTGCTGTTCCAGCATACGGTTGATCTGCGCGCGATCCATGGCAATGATCGCACCCCAGTCGTGCATGACATCACCCTTGGACAAACGGTCCAGTAGCTCGGCTTTGCTGTGGCTGATCATGATTGCACCTCACCCTGCGTGGAAACCAACGATTCAGAAGCCTGGCTGACCTCTGGCTTAATGAATGGCAATGGCAGGATGGCGTAGGTCCAGTACCAGTTGCGACTATTCTCCTCTACCGCCGCCACCACGGCGTACGGCGTGCTGCCCGAAGCCGGGGGGGTGTACAGGCCGTCCTCGAACGTGCCATTGCCTACCACCAGAAACCACTGGTTGAGATCCGGGTCGACAAGTCGCTCGCCCTTCTTGTCCTTGGTCCAATGGGTCAGCTGGATGGCTGTGCCTTTTTCCTCGTAGGTGAACCAGTTGGTCTCAGGCTCCAGAGGCACTAACACATCGATGGCTTGCTGCGCTGCGCCGGGTGCGCTTACCAGAATTTGCTCGTGGCCCAGTACCTCCGCCAAGTCCTCCGAGGCTGTCCAGGCGCCCGATGCACGATGTTCGAGCCAGGCTTCGCTGATTTGCGCCACCTCGATTCCACGCTGCTCGTCAAAGACTCGAATAGAAGCGCTGCTTGCCGGAGGTGTGACGTAATATTTACCGGACAGCTCAGGTTCGGCCGAGTCGTCGTCCCTCAGCTCACCCTTGGCACCCTCCGACAGCTTCCACGTGAGAGCCTGCCCGTTGAGCGCAGCCGCCGTAACCTTATGGCTGACCTTCCCCGTCGATACGGCCATTACCAGCGGGTCGACACCAATCTGCCGGGTAACGAGATGAATAAGGGCCTGACTGCTGTTGCCTGCCTCCGTGCGGGCCGTGACGATCACCCGTTTGTGCTGGCTCAAGGGCATGTTCGCGGGGCTGGGCGCGGTGTAGATGCCGCTGCGCGGATCAATGGAACCGGCGTCACCTGCCTCACCGGCCACATTGCTGACCGACCAGGACGGTCGCACGTCTGGTGGATCGCAGGTGAAGTTTAACGTGCTGCCCGCGGAGATGATCTTTTCGACGGGATCGATCTGGAAGCCGGTAACGGTCGGTGCCAAGTGGCCGGGAAGTGTCACATCGCCCGGAATATAGGCAGCGTATGGAGTAGCGGTTTGTTCACCGCCTTGAAAAAGCAGACCGTTCAAACGAAAAGCGTCAATGTTATCACCGACAACCTTGAGCTTTTCGATAGTTGCACCAATGATGTCCGTCTCATGAATGCGGATGAAATCTTTAATCTCCTGCTGGTGCGGGCCCAGTTCGGGATCCTTTTCAAATAGCTCCCAACCTTGAATAATTTGGTACTGCCGCGTGTCATAGTCCTTGCGGAATTTAAGCTGGCCATCACTGACATCCAGTGCATACCGAATGTGAACCGACCAGAACTGGCGAATTTGCCCAGCAACCACTTTCCCAGATGTGCTGGTCACTGAAACATTTAGGTTTCTTACACCCGCCCACCAGCCGCCAATGGTGTCATGACTTTCACCCTTGATTCGTTTTCGATAGACCTCGAACGTCGTGTCCTGATCTGACGCCTCACTGACGAACGCCAAGATATGCTCGCCCACCTCAATACGTTTGGTATGTGCTGTGTGCCCGCTGAGTTTAGCGACTTGGACATGTCCACTTGTCGCCGTCAGCCCCGTGTAATGCTTTCCATTTTCGCCGCCTTGCAATTCAACCTGCACCGGCCGTGTGGACTCCTCTGAATTTATCAAGCGGCACCACTGCGTCACGAGCGCGTCGAAAAAATACCTGCCGCCCAGCAGAATATTCATGCTGAAATTGTCTGGAAGTAGGTAATGCATATCGCTGTCTGAAGGCGGCAGCGTTCCCGATTTACCGTTTTTCATCGTGATGAATGCCAATACGGCGCCATCGGCGGCCTGCTCGGCGGCCTCTTTGACAGTGGCCGCGACCGTGTCGCTTACCGGGGCTGCATGCGTGCGGACGAGGAACGTTTGCGGCTGTAGAAAATTGTCGGGATCAACCGCTAACTTATTGAGCTCGAAATGTTGTTTTTCCTTAGGCCACGCGTCGAAAATTTTCTTGAAACGCTCACCCCCCAAGCGGTTTTCCTCGTCAGTGTCCGCAAAGGTCAGGTAGAACTGCGTACCCTTGGTCATGTCGATCTGCACCGCACCGGCTTCTGTGACGCTGCCTGCCGACTTCTCCAGTTCGATGCGCACGTGCAACGTGGCGCCATTGAGCGCATCCGCCATCTTCAAGCGGGTGATTTTAGAATGTGAATCGCCCATGGCTTTACTGATACCCAGTTGTCGACCACCGACGATGCGCATTGACAAGTCAGCACGCGAACTGCTAATCGAGGCGTGTTCGAACGACAACCTCGGCTTATCAAGTACATAATCGTATGTGATTTCCCAGCGTTGCCCCGGCGTAATTTCGGTGGTGAATGTCAACGGTTCGAAATAACTGTTTTTCGAAAACCGTTGAATATATTCCTGGATCAACAGGCGGTTCGCCTTGTTGCGGTCGTACGCAAGAATCGCATCCCACCCCAACGTTCTGGGCGCTTGCGACAAATAGGTAATGAATTCTTCCAGTGTTTCCCTGGCCATGATCAAACCTCGTTCATTGTGCTGTATCAGTTGTGTTCAGGCATTCAACGTCAGCCGCAACGGTGAGAACGCTACGGTCACGTCGTTGTTATCGACATTCTCGAAATTGACGCTCACCTCGATGGTGAACGTCTCCCCAAGCTTCTGCTCGCGCAGGGTTGCCAGGGGAATGCTGGCCTCGACACGTCGGCTGTTTGCTTCAGACTCAGTCACCGCAGTGGCACGGATGATTTTTACCAATGGGGCGCCCGTTTGCTTCACGCCTTGAAGCACGATGCTCAGTTTTTGCCCGCTGGCCATGAACGGCCATCCTGCCAACTGCAGTGCGGCGCCTTCTCGTTCGGCTTTCCTGAGCGACAACCCCTGCCCCTCGGCTTGCGGGCAACTGATCTGTGGGTAGCTCTGGACAGGAAGGGGCTTGATCCGCAGGTGGTAACGAGAAGACTCCACGTACGTCGAATCCGCCTTCACCAGCCGGTAGAACACGGCAAAGCGCTTGTCACTGGTGTTCTCGGCACGCTCCATGTTGGCGGCAATCGCCGCAGCGGGAACTTTGAAGCGCCAGGGCCAGGCGGGATCGACGGGATCGCGGGTGATGTGAGTACCGGCATTCGGGCGGCCCGCCCAGTGCACCTCCACAACCTCACCCTGCCTCAGGCGCACTTGAGGAACGTTCACATAGGCCCCCGCCATTACATCCTGCGCGGCCAGCCAGCCTGAGTCGGGTTCAGTGCCCCCCTCGGGAGTGGCCTGCTCGACCCGCACAGGTAGCAGGTCCCTGGATTCGACGATTTCGATCTCGAGCGGCTTCGAGCTCATGCCAAGCCCTTCGCGGGCACATTGATAAGTCAACACCAGGCGCTCTGTGGCCATCAGGTGCTCCGGCGCAAGCCTGAACCAAAGGCGCCCCGTGTGCAGGGAGCTCAAGTCGGTGCGCAGGGCAGCTGCCCCGACCTGCTTGTCGGTGTGCAAAAGCGCCCAGTCCGATGCATGCAGGTCCGAGTACAGGGGCAAACGCACACGCAAACCATCCGGGAAGTCGACAGGGTCCAGCGCACCCCCGCTGTAACCCTCGACCGTTGGTTCTGGCAACAGTGTCGCGGGCATCGCCCCCATCCTGAAACACTGCGTCGGGCCCTGGACCGGTTCCGTGATGCCCGCAACGATGATCTGGTAGGACACCTCGGCATAGCTGTCCGGAAAATCCAGCCAGTCGAATTCAGACTTTGGAACCGTTCGCAGGATGGGCAGGCCGACTGCTGACTCCTCCAGCACAGGCTCCCTGTCGATCCAGTCAGGCATTTGCATCCCGCCACTGAAGCCACGGAAAAGCAGCTTGACGTCATCCCCAGCCTGCATCGACTGGTACGGCGGAATGACGAATGTCACCCCTGTATTGTCGAGTGACGGTGGGTCGATCCACAGCTCATGGGATTGCAATGCCTGAGCGACGGGCATGTGCTCCATCCGGTGTGGGCGCACACCGACAAAACAGAAGCGCCGAGGTGACGTCCCCAGGTCCGGTGTGGTGACTGTGTAAGAACAAAAGGCGTAACCCTGATCGGCCTCGACCAGGTAGCGATTGAGCAGTCGCACCTCCACCAATTGCTTGGCAGCATCGAAATTGTCTTCGCTGACCTCGACGTACACATTGAGTATGTCCAGTGCCTCACCATCGGGCGAAGCCCCCCACCAACTGAAGGAGAAGGCGTCGTCGAGCTTGATCCCGTCGTAATGAATGCCGATGGTGAGGTCATCGCTGCCAAGCACCGCAAGGTCTATTTCATCGTAGGCATTGAGCAAGCTGATAGTGGGCGCATTCAGTGCAGCGTGCGTATCGCGCTTGACCGTCTTCGTCAGCGGCATGGCGTATCTCTCCGTGAGTGTTCATGCACTCAGTTATAAGACCGCCTAACGCCTGGGCCAACTGGTAAAACTACTAGGTACGGCTCGCCGGCCCGTTTTATCTGCGCCCAGATAAGACTGGTAGTTTTACCAGGTGTCAGAGGGGGAGGTACTCGATAAGCTGATCTCGTCGCGTTTGTTTCCCGGCATGAAAGTTTCCCGGTATGAAACAAGCCTTGTATTCCCTATTTCGCACAGCGCTCACGCTTTTCCCGAGGACATCTTTATGCATTCCAGACACTTATTAATCGGCGTGTTGTGTTCCACCTTTTATGTAAGCGCGGTGCCCCCGGCGATGGCCGCGGCGGAAGACACTGGAACAATCGTCTTTCTAGATCCCGACAGTGCAAAGTGTGCGTTGTCGTTCCCTGGTCCGGGCGCAGGGACCACAGTGCAGTACAACCTGACAACGGCGGGTGCAGCGGGGCCAGGTAATTGCAAAGACTTTAAAGTCCGCTCAATGCAACTGGTCAATTTCGCGTCTGCAGCGACCATTCTGATGACAGAAAGCCCTTGGTGCAATACGTCAGCAGGCAACAGCGATCACTGGATGAGGTTGAAGACCATCAGAAACCCGACCAACATACAAGCCTATGAAGTTGAAGATCTTTACACTTACCAAAAAGGGGCCATCATCACGCCGGGGCTTGAAATGGTCGATAATTACCTGAAGTCCGGCGAGTCGGGGCGTGATACCGTCAAATGTGTTCAAGTTGCTATTTCGTCTGCGCCGGGCGGCCCAAAGATACCCGGGGCTGACGCGCTGCCTGAGTCTCATGCGTGGTCAGCAGACCTTCGAGAGAGTTGGTCATTCTGGGAATGCCCTGTCGGGCAAGTCATGACAGGCCGTCGACACAAAGGTGATGAAACAGGCGATACCGCTTATCAATGTGCATCACTCAAGCAAGAAGGCATTACCCTGGAAATCAGGGATTCAACCTGGCACGATACGGTGTGCGAATCTGGCCATGAAACTGACTGTGAATTCATTGAGACTAATGTTTCAACTGTCGTACAGGCTGAACAGCCCCCCACTGTGCAAGGACCAACTGGTATATGGTTTAACTGCCCAAGCAACGAAGTGATGGACGGCCGCCTGCACCGTGGCGATGAAAACGGGGAGACCGCATACCGCTGCGGGAAAGTGTTCAGCGGCACGCGGCAATTGATTGTGACGCCCGATACATCCTGGCAGGAGCAGCAGAAAGAGAGCAAGAGCGAATTCACCTGTGCGCCTGGCACCGTGATGGTGGGCCGCTGGCATGAAGGCGATGAGAACGGCTACACAAGAGTTCGCTGCGCCACCTTGCGTTGATGTAACGCCACTTGCCATTGGAGCCTACTGTCATCATGAATAATCACTCGAACGCCTTCAACTTCCTCAGTTTCCTGGAAAACAGT
>NZ_JACVVF010000082.1:0-9451 GCF_016648095.1 Pseudomonas sp. S32 | reverse complement strand
CGAGCGCAGCTCGCGATGCGCCGCGCGGGCGGCGCTCGGTCTAACAGGCGCAGAGCGTGTTGTGGCGAACACTTAACGGCCATGATGCACCCTCGAACCGGTGCCTTGCCTGAAGAAGGTGGTGGGGCTGATAGTGCTCACCTTCGGAACATTCCTACACCAGCCAAGCTGGCGATATCCTCCCCCGGAACTTATTCTCCACCACCGGTTCCTAACCCGTTCAACAAGGCCTGACCAGCGGCGTCCGGTGCTTCGGTGGTTTGCAAGTCGAGTAGTCCCCCCGACCCATGTATACTGCGGCATCGAACTGAATGCGCGCGGCTGGAAGCGCTGCGTCACGCCCAATAATCACACATGCCCGCACGGCACTATCGGAGTTGGTTAAGTCGCATGAAAGCAATCGTTACTGGGATCACTGGTCAAGACGGCGCCTACCTGGCGGAACTGCTGCTGGAGAAGGGCTACACGGTGTACGGCACCTACCGTCGCACCAGCTCGGTTAACTTCTGGCGCATCGAGGAGTTGGGCATCCACACCAACCCTAACCTGCACCTGGTCGAGTACGACCTCACCGACCTGTCGGCCAGCATCCGCCTGCTGCAAACCACCGAAGCCACCGAGGTCTACAACCTCGCCGCGCAAAGCTTCGTAGGTGTGTCCTTCGAACAGCCGCTGACCACCGCCGAAATCACCGGCCTGGGCGCGGTCAACCTGCTGGAAGCCATCCGCATCGTCAACCCGAAGGTACGCTTCTACCAAGCCTCCACTTCGGAAATGTTCGGCAAGGTGCAGGAAATTCCGCAAGTCGAAACCACCCCGTTCTACCCGCGTAGCCCCTACGGTGTGGCCAAGCTGTACGCCCACTGGATGACCATCAACTACCGCGAGTCGTACAACATCTTTGCCACCAGCGGCATCCTGTTCAACCACGAGTCGCCCCTGCGTGGCCGTGAGTTCGTGACCCGCAAGATCACCGACTCGGTCGCCAAGATCAAGCTGGGCCTGCTGGACAAGCTGGAGCTGGGCAACCTGGACGCCAAGCGCGACTGGGGCTTCGCCAAAGAGTACGTCGAAGGCATGTGGCGCATGCTGCAGGCTGACGAGCCAGACACCTTCGTACTGGCCACCAACCGCACCGAAACCGTACGTGACTTTGTCACCATGGCCTTTAAGGCAGCTGGCATCGAGATCAACTGGGCCGGTAAGGATGAAGCCGAGCAGGGCACCTGCGCCGCCACCGGCAAAGTGCTGGTAGTGATCAACCCGAAATTCTACCGCCCGGCCGAAGTCGAGCTGCTGATCGGCAACCCAGCCAAAGCGAAAGAAGTACTGGGCTGGGAGCCTAAAACCAGCCTGGAAGAGCTGTGCCGCATGATGGTCGAAGCCGACCTGCGTCGTAACGAAAAAGGGTTCTCGTTCTGATGCAAATGGCCAGCAAACGCGCGCTAATCACCGGGGTACAAGGGTTTACGGGCCGCTATATGGCGGCCGAACTGCGGGCCCATGGTTATGAAGTGATCGGTACCGGGAGCCAGCCATTGGCAGTGCCCGGCTACCACCAGGTTGATCTTACTGATGGGCCTGGCTTGCACGCGTTGCTGGCCGAAGTGCAGCCAGATGTGGTCGTGCATCTGGCTGCCATTGCGTTTGTCGGGCACGGCGCTGCCGATGCTTTCTATCAGGTGAACCTGATCGGCACGCGCAACCTGCTCGAAGCCATTGCGGCCTGTGGCAAAGCACCTGAGTGTGTGCTGGTCGCCAGCAGCGCCAATGTTTATGGCAATGTTTCCGAAGGGATGCTGGACGAGCAGACGCCACCCGCGCCTGCCAACGACTACGCCGTCAGCAAGTTGGCGATGGAGTATATGGCACGGCTATGGTGCGACCGGCTGCCTATCGTTATCACGCGTCCGTTCAACTACACCGGGGTAGGGCAGGCTGAAAACTTCTTGCTGCCCAAGATCGTTTCACACTTCCAGCGCAAGGCCAGCACCATCGAGCTGGGTAACCTGGACGTATGGCGCGATTTCAGCGATGTGCGTGCGGTGGTGCGGGCTTATCGCGGCCTGATCGAGGCACGTGCTGTCGGCCAGACGGTGAACGTAAGCTCAGGCATTACCCATTCGCTGCGCGAAGTGATCGCCAGGTGCGAAACCATTACCGGCCATACGCTGGATGTGCAGGTAAACCCTGCGTTCGTGCGCGCCAATGAAGTAAAAACCCTGTGCGGCGACAACAGCCGCCTGCGCGCACTGGTGCCTGGCTGGGAAACGCCTGCGCTGGATGAAACGCTGGGTTGGATGCTTGCCGGTAAATGAAGGTCATTCTTTCCGTTGAGCCTGTACGCTTTCCACTGACCGGCATTGGCCGCTATACCTACGAACTGGCCAGCCGGTTGCAACACAGCAGTGGCATCAGCCAACTGCGCCTGTTTGCCGGGCGCAGGTTTCTGGCCGAACTGCCCAAGCCGGCTCAGCAATCGGACGCGGTGCACGGGCTCAAGCGCTTCGTGCAGAAAAACGCCCTGGCTGTGGAAGCCTATCGGCGCCTGATGCCCTACCTGCGGCAACGGGCACTGCGCGGGCATGATGACTTCCTCTACCACAGCCCCAACTACTACCTGCCGAAATTTGCCGGCCGCAGCGTGGCCACCTTCCACGACCTGTCGCCGTTCACCTGGGCGCATTGCCACACCCCCCAGCTGGCGCGCTACCTGCAAAAAGAGCTCACGCTCACGCTGGACCGCGCCGATGCGCTCATCACCGACTCGGCCTATACCCGGCAAGAACTGGCAGATTATTTCAACTGGCCCATTGAGCGCATTCACACTTTGCCCTTGGCCAGCTCGCCCGAGTTTCACCCCCGCAGCCCTGCGCAGCTGCGGGAAGGGCTCGCCCGTCATGGCCTGGAGCCGGGCGGCTACAGCCTGTTCGTCGGCACCATCGAGCCGCGCAAGAACCTGCAGAACCTGCTGGATGCCTATGGCCGGCTGCCCCTGGCACTCCGCCGCCGCTGGCCGTTGATCATCACCGGCTACCATGGCTGGCGCAGCGAGGCCATTCATGCCCGCATCGCTGAGGCCCAGCAGCAGGGCTGGGCCCGCTACCTGGGCTTTGCCCCCAGCGAAGACCTGCCCTTGCTGTTCGCCGGCGCCAGGCTGTTTACCTTCCCCTCGCATTACGAAGGCTTTGGCTTGCCCGTGCTTGAGGCGATGAGTTCCGGCGTGCCGGTGGTGTGCTCCAACAGTTCGTCGTTGCCGGAGGTGGCGGGCCCGGCAGCGCTGATGTGCGCGCCGGATGATGTCGAAGCCCTGACTGCGCTGTTGCAGCGCGGCCTGGAAGACGAAGCCTGGCGCGAGGCAGCCGTGGCGCAAGGCCTTGCACATGCCAGTGGTTTCTCCTGGGAGCGCTGCGCCCAGGGCACCCTCGAGGTTTACAAAGCGGTCAGGGCACGATGATCAAGGTTCTGCATTTTTTCAAAACGTACTACCCGGACTCCATGGGTGGCATCGAGCAGGTGATCTTCCAGATTGCCGAGGGTACCCAAGCCCATGGCATCCAGCCTGAAGTGTTGTACTTGAGTAGCCGCGGGGCTGCGCGCAACGAACCCGTGGCCAACCACCTGACCCACCGCTCGAAGCTGGACCTGCATGTAGCCTCCACAGGCTTTTCCCTGTCTGCGTTCAAGGATTTCCGCGAGCTGGCCAGCCAGGCCGACATTGTTCACTTCCACTTCCCGTGGCCGTACATGGACCTGGTGCACTTCATGGCCGGCGTGAACAAGCCGACCGTGGTCAGCTACCACTCGGACATCGTCAAGCAGAAGTGGCTGCTCAAGCTGTATCAACCGTTGATGAACCGCTTTTTTGCCAGCGTGGATCGGGTTGTGGCGTCTTCACCCAATTACGCCGCCCATAGCCCGGTACTGACGCAGTTCAAGGACAAGGTGTCGATCATCCCTTATGGTCTGGACAGGTCCACCTATCCGCAGGCCAGCGTGGAAAAGCTCGCCTACTGGCGGGCACGGCTGCCACAGCGGTTCTTCCTGTTCGTTGGCGCGCTGCGCTATTACAAAGGGTTGGACTACCTGCTGGAGGCGGCGCGCATCAGCGGCCTGCCGGTGGTGATCATGGGTGGTGGCTTCCTGGAGGCTCAGCTGCGGCAACAGGCGGCGGATGCCGGCCTGGAGCAGGTGCAGTTTCTGGGTGGCCTGTTGGACGAGGACAAGGTGGCACTGCTGGAGCTGTGCTATGCCTTTACCTTCCCGTCGCACCTGCGTTCCGAGTCATTCGGCATTTCGTTGCTGGAGGCCGCCATGTACGGCAAGCCGCTGGTTTCGTGCGAGATGGGCTCGGGCACTACCTTCATCAACCTGGCCGACCAGACCGGTCTGGTAGTACCGCCGCGCGATGGCGCCGCATTGGCACAGGCCATGCAGCGTCTATGGGATGACCCTGAGATGGCGCGGGCCATGGGTGTGAAGGCACAGCGGCGGTACGAAGAGGTGTTCACGGCATCGGCCATGGCCAGTGCGTATGCCGAGCTCTACCGCAGTTTGTTGTAGCAGCGATACACGGCCAAACAAGGCGCGCAAGCTCTTCAATGACGCCTGGGCGAATCGAGAACGAATTTCATGGAACGACCCACAATACTCGTTACCGGTGCTAGTGGTTTTGTCGGCGGTGCCCTGTGCAGGCAACTGGCTCACAGCGACCTGGTGGCTACACGTGCGGCCCTGCGCAGTGGCGCAATGGCTCCGGTTGCGGCAATGCCGTCAGTCACTATAAAGGATCTGGACGCAGCCACCGACTGGGCAGCAGCCTTGGCTGGCATCCATGTAGTGGTACACGCCGCCGCACGCGTGCACGTGATGCATGAAACTGCTACCGATAGCCTTGCCGAGTTTCGCCGGGTCAACGTGGAGGGCACGCTGAACTTGGCACGGCAGGCCGCCGCCGCCGGTGTGCGCCGTTTCATTTTCATCAGCTCCATCAAGGTGAACGGTGAAACCAGCCAGCCAGGCAGCCCGTTGCGGGCCGATGATAAGCCTGCGCCCCAGGATGCTTACGGCGTGTCCAAGCACGAAGCCGAGCAAGGCCTGCATGCGCTGGCTGCAAGCACTGGCATGGAGGTTGTGGTCATTCGCCCGGTGCTGGTGTACGGCCCCGGGGTCAAGGCCAACTTCCTCAGCATGATGCGCTGGGTGCACCGCGGTGTGCCGTTGCCATTGGGCGCGGTACATAACCGCCGCAGCCTGGTATCGCTGGCAAACTTGGTTGACCTGATCACCACCTGCATCGATCACCCGGCCGCAGCGTGGCAGACGTTCCTGGCCAGCGATGGCGACGATGTTTCCCTCAGCCAGCTACTGCGGGCTTTGGGCCAAGCGATGGGCCGGCCAGCAAGGCTCCTGCCGGTACCCGCCGCGCTCTTGAAAACTGCCGCGTCGCTGCTGGGCCGCCGGGACCTGGCGCAGCGCTTGCTGGGCTCGCTGCAGGTGGACATCACCAAGAACCGCGAACTGTTGGGCTGGCACCCTCCTTATACGCTGCAGCAAGGCCTGACCCTGGCTGCCCTACCTTTTCTGGAAGCTCACCACCGATGATTTGGCTGATTGTGATTGCAGGCCTGGCAGCCTGGCTGCTGACCGGCGCACTGCGGCGCTATGCATTGGCTCGCAGCCTGCTGGACGTGCCCAATGCACGTAGCTCGCATACGCTGCCGACGCCGCGCGGTGGCGGCATGGCGTTCGTCGTTGCGTTTTTGGTGGGTGCACTAGGGCTTGCGCTTTGGGGGGCAGTAGACCCTTCAGCTCTGGTAGCTGTGCTGGGGGCAGGCGGTTTGGTGGCAGTCATCGGCTTTCTGGACGACCACGGGCATATCGCCGCCCGCTGGCGCCTGCTGGGCCATTTCGCCGCTGCCGCTTGGGGGCTGGCCTGGATAGGGGGCATGCCACCCATTAATATCTTCGGGTGGCCATTGCACGCGCTCTGGCTGAGCGTACCGCTGGGCCTGCTGTACCTGGTCTGGCTGCTCAACCTCTACAACTTCATGGACGGCATCGACGGCATCGCCAGTATCGAAGCCATCTGCGTGTGCCTGGGCGGTACGCTGCTGTTCTGGCTGGTGGGTGCGCCCGATGCGGCCTGGCTACCGCTGCTGCTGGCGGCCACCGTGACTGGCTTCCTGATCTGGAACTTCCCTCCGGCGCGCATTTTTATGGGCGACGCCGGCAGCGGGTTCCTCGGCATGGCACTCGGTTTGCTGGCATTACTGGCAGGTTGGGTAGACCCGCTACTATTCTGGGGGTGGTTAATACTTTTGGGTGTGTTCGTGGTCGACGCCACCTTCACCCTGGGGCGGCGCCTGCTGCGCGGCGAGAAGGTCTACGAAGCGCACCGCAGCCACGCCTACCAGTACGCTTCGCGGCGTCACGGCAGCCATCGCCAGGTAAGCCTGGCGGTGGCGGCCATCAACCTGGGCTGGCTGCTGCCGGTCGCTGTCGTGGTCGTGGTGTTCAAACTCGATGGGGCATGGGGAACCTTGGTGGCCTACGCGCCTCTGATACTGTTGGCAATCGCCTACCATGCAGGGGAAAAAGAATAGGATGCTCCAGCACTACAGGCGCCACCCAGCGTTTCTCAGCGCTGCTGATACCGCAGCGCCCAACGGCTTCACCCGAGGTGTTCTTGCCATGAGGAAAGCCCCATGAGCAATGCGAAAAGCGACAGGCTACGCCAATACCTGGTCAACCTGTCCCGCCGACAGAAGCGCCTCATTCAGGTGTGCACAGATGTAGTGCTCATCTGGCTTGCCCTGTGGCTGTCATTCATCGTGCGCCTGGGCGTCGACGAAATGTACAACCCCATCGTCGAGCACACCTGGCTGTTCATGGTGGCCCCCTGCGTTGCCATCCCGCTGTTCATCCGGTTTGGCATGTACCGCGCTGTCATGCGCTACTTCGGCAATGACGCCCTGGTCACCATCATCAAGGCCGTTACCCTGTCGGCGCTGATTCTGGCGGTGCTGGTGTACTGGCACAGCAACCACCAGGAAGTGGTCCCGCGCTCGATCATCTTCAACTACTGGTGGCTGAGCATGGTCATCATTGGCGGGTTGCGCCTGATCATGCGCCAGTACTTTCTGGGTGACTGGTTCACCGGTGCCCACCAGATTCCTTTTGCCAACCGTGACGATGGGATGATCAAGGTGGCCATCTACGGTGCCGGCACAGCCGGTAACCAGCTGCTGGCGGCCCTGCGCATGGGCCGGGTGATGCGGCCGGTGGCGTTCATCGACGACGACGGTGACCTGGCCAACCGGGTGATTTCCGGCCTGCAAGTGTACAAGCCCAAGCATCTGGAGCAGATGCTGAAAGAAACCGGCGCACAGGAGGTGCTGCTGGCGCTGCCATCTGCCACCCGCGCCAGGCGCCGGGAGATCCTGGCGCTGCTTGAGCCTTACCCGCTCCATGTCCGAAGCGTGCCAGCCTTCGCCGACCTGGCCACCGGGCGGGTGAAGGTGGATGACATCCAGGACGTGGACATCGCCGACCTGCTGGGCCGCGACCCTGTACCCGCCCAGGACGGCCTGCTGGAGCGCTGCGTGCACAAGCAGGTAGTACTGGTCACCGGTGCCGGCGGCTCCATAGGCGCGGAGCTGTGCCGGCAGATCATCGGCCTTGGGCCCAAGACCCTGCTGCTGCTGGACCACGCCGAATTCAACCTGTACAGCATTCTCAGCGAGCTGGAGCAACGTATTGCCCGTGAGTCGCTGACCGTGCAGTTGCTGCCCATTCTGGGCTCGGTGCGCAACCAGCAGCACCTGGCCGATGTGATGGGTACCTGGCGGGTAGATACGGTGTACCACGCTGCCGCCTACAAGCATGTGCCCATGGTGGAGCACAACATCGCCGAAGGCATCCTCAACAACGTCTACGGCACCCTGTGCACAGCCCAGGCGGCGCTGCAGACGGGGGTGGCGAACTTTGTGCTCATTTCCACCGATAAAGCCGTGCGCCCCACCAATGTGATGGGCAGCACCAAGCGGCTGTCCGAACTGATTTTGCAGGCGCTCAGCCGCGAAGCTGCCCCGGTGCTGTACGGCGACTGCAACAAGATTGCCCGGGTGAACAAAACCCGCTTCACCATGGTGCGCTTCGGCAATGTGCTGGGCTCGTCGGGCTCGGTAATTCCGCTGTTCCACCAGCAGATCAAGGCCGGTGGGCCGCTGACGGTGACCCACCCCAAGATCACCCGCTACTTCATGACCATCCCCGAAGCCGCGCAATTGGTGGTGCAGGCGGGGGCCATGGGGCAGGGCGGTGATGTGTTCGTGCTGGACATGGGCGAGCCGGTACGCATTGTCGAACTGGCCGAGAAGATGATTCACCTGTCTGGCCTGAGCGTGCGCAGCCCGGCCAACCCCCAGGGGGATATATCCATCGACTTCACCGGCTTGCGCCCAGGCGAGAAGCTGTACGAAGAATTGCTGATCGGTGACGACGTAGCCCCCACCGCGCACCCCATGATCATGGTGGCCAACGAGGACTTCGTGGCGTGGGAGCTGCTGCGCGAACGCCTGACGGCGCTGCTGGCTGCCGTGGCTGAAGATGATTTCACCCGGGTGCGCCAGTTGCTGCGGGAGCTGGTAAGCGGTTATTCACCACAGGGCGATATTGTGGACTGGGTGTACCTGCAGCGCCGCCAGGGGCCGGTAGACAGATAAAAGCGGCGTGGGGTGTAGGACCTTAAGTGCATCCCAGTCAGAGATGCCTTCGGGCCGCTGGTAAGTGGCCCGCAGACTCGCCGACAGGTCAAACAGGCATCCGCTCAGGATATGGAAACCTTGTTGCCTGGGTGTCTTAACTGGTAACCGTTCACCCCGCCTACAGCCTGTTTAACGCCGGGTTTCACCGCTAGAGTTGTCTGCGCAGCCGAAGGAAAAGCTGCCGCACACTGATCAACCCTAGGAGTTTCACCATGCGCAACAACGTATTGTCGTATCTGCTACTGCCCCTGTTCGCCAGCCTGTCGTTTTCCCTCAGCGCCGCGCCGGCTAGCACGCCATCGGTGCTGGAGCCGCTGCAGGTGGTCGCCCAACAGCACCCTGAAGCGCTACCACGTCTGGACATCAACAAGGCCGATGCCGCCACGCTGCAGAAAGAACTGAACGGCATCGGCAAGGCCAAGGCAGAGGCCATCGTGGCATACCGCGAAGCCCACGGGCCATTTACCTCGGTGGATGAGTTATTGGAAATCAAGGGCATCGGCAATGCGCTGCTGGAGCGCAACCGCGACAAAGTCACCGTGGAGTAACCCCGCACCTGTAGGAGCGAGCGCAGCTCGCGATGGGGTGCAAAGCACCCCCACCCCCGTAGCTGCGCCGCCGCCATCGCCGGGGGCGCTACGCACCCCATCGCGAGCTACGCTAGCTCCTACACAAACACACCC
>NZ_JACVVF010000081.1:0-9521 GCF_016648095.1 Pseudomonas sp. S32 | reverse complement strand
CCGTAGGAGCGAGCGCAGCTCGCGATGCGCCGCGCGGGCGGCGCTCGATCTACGCGCCACCGCATAAACCACGTCATGCCCTTGGTTGCCTCTCGCGCGGTTTACCCCCCCCATTGAACCGACCTCATTACACCATGTCTGATCCGCACCGAATGCACGCGCCACACGCGCAAACGCTTGCCCGGCGTGTAGACTTGCGCTCAGGCTGGCGGATCACGCAGCGACCCATTCATCGAAGGAACCGGCAATGAACGAACAAACATCGCGCCTGAATCGGGAACGGCGCTTTCTGGTGCTGTTGGGCCTGATCTGCGTTTCGCTGATCGGGGGCGCCCTCTACATGCAAGTGGTGTTGGGCGAGGCGCCTTGCCCGCTGTGCATCCTGCAGCGCTACGCGTTGTTGTTCATCGCCGTGTTTGCCTTCCTGGCCGCCGCCATGCCGGGGCGCCGCAGCCTGACCTTCTTCGAAGTGCTGGTGGTGCTCAGCGCCGTGGGCGGAATCATTGCAGCCGGCAACCATGTGTATATACTCGCCAACCCCATGGTCAGCTGCGGCATCGATACCCTGCAGCCCATCGTGGACGACCTGCCATTGGCCAAGGTCTGGCCGCTGGCATTTCAGGTAGACGGCTTCTGCAGCACGCCCTACCCACCCGTGCTGGGTCTTTCACTGGCTCAATGGGCGTTGGTGGCCTTTGTGCTGACCGCCTTGCTGGTGCCGTTGGGTATCTACCGCAACCGGCGCCAGGCCTAGACAAAAGTCCCTGATCGCCACAATTTTTTCAGGGCTATCATTCGGCGCTGAAAGTTGCTCAACGATTGATTCAGATCAACCCGCAGCCCTTGCGTGATGCGGGTTCCAGGGCTACTGCCAGGGGTGCGACAAACTGTCGCGAAGTTGAGTTTTGAGGCGCTATTGTTGCGCATTCTGTAAAAGACTGTTGCTCAATAAGTCATAGTCAAGGGTTGGCGACCTATCTACAATCGCCCCCAATTTCCGTTCGGCACTGCTTGCAAGTCGCAGGATTGAAGGAAGCCAAGGCGCTCCCTTTTGCTGACTTCGTCAAGTTTCGCCCAACGGCGATACCGGGCGGACCCCCCTCCGCGTTTTCCCGCACCAAATGGACTTGGTCTGCTGTACAGGCCTGTTGCCTACGAAACCAAAAGCACCACTAACCCGCTTCACGCCAAGGTCCTGCAGTCGGGCCCAGGCAGGGGCGGGTACGGGCGCAACATGCCTCACTTGGCAGGACGAAGTGCTGGCTACCAAAACACAAATTGCATTGAAGCAAGCTGATCTAGAGGTCGTGAGATGAGTAAAAAGCGTTACCCCAGACTGTTTGGCATATTGCCCTTTTTAGGCATGCTTTTACTCAGTGGGTGCAACTGGACCCTGCTCGACCCGAAGGGCCAGGTCGGCATTGAGCAAAAGAACCTGATCCTCATCGCGATCGGCCTGATGCTGCTGGTCGTGGTGCCGGTCATCATCATGACCGTGGTCTTCGCCTGGAAGTATCGCGCGTCCAACAAGGCTGCCACCTACACCCCTGACTGGTCGCACTCGAGCAAGATCGAGGCTGCTGTCTGGATCATCCCGATTCTGATCATCATCGTGCTGGGCTACGTGACCTACCAGTCCACCCACAAGCTCGACCCGTATCGCCCGCTGGACTCCGACGTCAAGCCGGTACAGATCGACGTGATCGCGCTGGACTGGAAGTGGCTGTTCATCTACCCGGAACAAGGCATTGCCACGGTCAACAAGATCGTCTTCCCGGCCAATACCCCGGTCAACTTCCGCGTCACCTCCGACGCTGTGATGAACTCCTTCTTCATCCCGGGCCTGGGTGGCCAGATCTACGCCATGGCGGGCATGACCACCAAGCTGCACCTGATCGCCAACGAAAACGGCGTGTTCGACGGTATCAGCGCCAACTACAGCGGTGCTGGCTTCACCGGCATGAAATTCAAGGCTACTGCCACGACCCAGGAAGACTTCGACAAGTGGGTCGCCGAGGTCAAGCAGTCGCCGAAGAAGCTGGACAAGGCCACCTACGACGCCTTGGCCAAACCAAGCGAAAACAACCCAGTCGAGCTGTATAGCGAGGCTTCGCCAGAGCAGTTCCAGCTGATCGTCGACAAGTACGAAGGCATGAACCGCGGCCGTAGCCACGAAGAAGCAGGCAGCAAAGACCTGGCCACAACCAAGGGTGTGGAATCGAGTACGCAACCAGCTGCCGGTGCAGAGGAGTAAGAGATGTTCGGTAAATTAACCCTGGAGGCGATACCCTATCACGAGCCGATAGTCATGGTGACACTCGCCATGATCGCGCTCGGTGGTATCGCTGTCGTCGGTGCTGTCACCTACTTCCGCAAGTGGTCCTACTTGTGGACTGAGTGGTTGACGACTGTCGACCACAAGAAAATCGGGGTGATGTACATCATCGTCGCGATGGTCATGCTGCTGCGCGGCTTTGCCGACGCCATCATGATGCGTACCCAGCTGGCTGCCGCTACCGGTGGCTCCGAAGGCTACCTGCCGCCTGAACACTATGACCAGATCTTCACCGCTCACGGTGTGATCATGATCATCTTCATGGCGATGCCGTTCTTCACCGGCCTGATGAACCTCGCGGTTCCTCTGCAGATCGGTGCACGTGACGTTGCCTTCCCGTTCCTGAACTCCCTGAGCTTCTACCTGCTGCTGGCAGGCGTGCTGCTGGTGAACATCTCGCTGGGTGTTGGTGAATTCGCCAAGACCGGCTGGGTTGCCTATCCACCGCTGGCGGGTATCCAGTACAGCCCTGGGGTGGGTGTCGACTATTACATCTGGGCGCTACAGCTCTCAGGGTTGGGTACGACGCTAACGGGTGTGAACTTCCTCGTCACCGTGATGAAGATGCGCGCACCAGGCATGAAGCTGATGGACATGCCGATCTTCACCTGGACCTGCACCTGGGCCAACGTGCTGATCGTCGCTTCGTTCCCGATTCTGACCGCTGCACTGGCACTGCTGACTGTTGACCGTTATCTGGACTTCCACATTTTCACCAACGAGCTTGGTGGGAACCCGATGATGTACGTCAACCTGTTCTGGGCCTGGGGTCACCCTGAGGTTTACATCCTGATCCTGCCGGCCTTCGGCGTGTTCTCGGAAGTGACCTCGACGTTTGCCGGCAAGCGCCTGTTTGGCCACCACGCGATGATCTACGCATCGGGTGCCATTGCAATTCTGGGCTTTGCGGTCTGGCTGCACCACTTCTTCACCATGGGTGCCGGCGCCAGCGTCAACACCTTCTTCGGCCTGGCGACGATGCTGATCTCCATTCCGACCGGTGTGAAGCTGTTCAACTGGCTGTTCACCATCTACCAGGGCCGCCTGCGCTTCACCGCGCCGATTCTCTGGACCCTGGGCTTCATGATCACCTTCTCCATCGGTGGTATGACCGGCGTTCTGCTGGCAGTTCCAGGTGCTGACTTCGTACTGCACAACAGCCTGTTCGTGATCGCTCACTTCCACAACGTGATCATCGGTGGTGCGGTATTCGGCTACATCGCCGGCTTCGCCTACTGGTTCCCGAAAGCCTTTGGTTTCACCCTGAACGAGAAGTGGGGCAAAGCTGCCTTCTGGTTCTGGATCTCGGGCTTCTACGTTGCGTTCATGCCGCTGTATGCCCTGGGCTTCATGGGTATGACCCGTCGTCTGAACCACTCCGACAACCCGCTGTGGGAACCCTACCTGTACGTAGCCGTGGTCGGCGCCGTGCTGATCCTGTTCGGTATCGCCTGCCAGCTGATCCAGCTGTACGTATCGGTTCGCGACCGTCACCAGAACATGGACGTCACCGGCGACCCATGGGGCGGCCGTACGCTGGAATGGTCGACTTCGTCGCCACCTCCGTTCTACAACTTCGCCCACATGCCTGAGAAGGTTGGCCTGGACGCCTGGCACGAAGCCAAGGAAGACGGTGTTGCCTACAAGGTGCCGGCCAAGTACGAAGCGATCCACATGCCGAGCAACACCTCTACCGGTTTGTTCATGGGCCTGTTCCTGACCATCTTCGGCTTCGCGTTCATCTGGCACATCTGGTGGCTGGTCGGCGCAAGCCTGGTTGCAACCATCGCTGTCTTCGTTCGCCACGCTGCGCGTGACGACCAGGGCTTCATGGTTCCGGCCGAAGAAGTGGCGCGCATCGAAGGCGAGCGCATGCAAGCGCTGGCCAAAGCAGGTGCTCTGCCTGCCGGCGCACGTGTCGAATCGTTTGAGCGGGTGTAATCAATGTCCAGTCAAGTAATGCACGGTGCTCATGGTCATGACCATGGGCACGACGATCACCATCACGACTCGGGCCAGATGACCGTACTGGGCTTCTGGCTGTACCTGATGACCGACTGCATCCTGTTTGCGTCGCTCTTCGCCACCTACGCGGTGCTGTCCGGCAGTTTTGCCGGCGGCCCGTCGGGTCATGATATCTTCCAGCTCGATTTCGTAGCGGTAGAAACGCTGTTCCTGCTGCTGTCCTCGATCACCTTCGGCTTCGCCATGCTGAAGATGTTCGCCGGCAGCAAGTCGGGCGTACTGGGCTGGTTGGCTGTGACCTTCCTGTTCGGTGCAGGCTTCATCGCGATGGAAATCTATGAGTTCCATCACCTGATCGGCGAGGGCTTCGGCCCGCAGCGCAGCGGTTTCCTGTCGGGCTTCTTCGCCCTGGTAGGTACCCACGGCCTGCACGTGACTGCCGGCCTGATCTGGATGGCAATCATGATGTACCAGATCAACAAGCACGGCATCACGCCGACCGCCAAGACCCGCATGAGCTGCCTGAGCCTGTTCTGGCACTTCCTGGACGTGGTCTGGATCTGCGTATTCACCGTCGTCTACCTGCTGGGAGTTCTGTAATGGCTAACGCACACGACACTCATCACGAGGGTGGCCACGGCAGCGTGAAGTCGTACATGATCGGCTTCGTCCTGTCGATCATCCTGACCGCGATTCCGTTTGGCCTGGTGATGTACCCAAGCCTGCCGAAGAACCTGACCGTTCTGATCGTTGTGGCCATGGCCGTGATCCAGGTTGTTGTACACCTTGTATACTTCCTGCACATGGACCGCTCGAAAGAGCAGCGCAACAACGTATCAACGTTCCTGTTCACCACGTTGGTGATCGCACTGCTGGTTGGCCTGTCGCTGTGGATCATGTTCAGCATCCACTTCGAAATGCTGGCCAAGTGAGGTAAGACTGCATGTCCGTTAAGCACTTTATCCAAATCACCAAACCGGGGATCATTTTCGGTAACGTGCTTTCCGTGGCAGGCGGTTTCTTCCTTGCCGCGAAGGGCCATGTGGACTTCGCCCTGCTCCTGGCGGTAATTGTGGGCACTTCTCTGGTTGTGGCGTCCGGTTGTGTGTTCAACAACTGCATCGACCGCGACATCGACCAGAAGATGGAGCGCACCAAGAACCGCGTCATGGTCCAGGGCGGCATGTCGCTGCCCCTCGCGCTGATTTACGCCACCCTGCTCGGGGTGGCGGGTTTCAGCTTGCTGTACGTTCAGGCCAACCCTCTGTCCGCGTTCTGCGCGCTGGTTGGTTTTGTGGTGTACGTCGGCTTCTACAGCCTGTGGCTCAAGCGCAAGTCGGTGCACGGCACCCTGGTTGGCAGCCTGTCCGGTGCCATGCCTCCGGTGATCGGTTACTGCGCCGTGAGCAACAGCTTCGACCTGGCTGCGGTCACCCTGCTGGTGATGTTCAGCCTGTGGCAGATGCCACACAGCTTCGCCATCGCCATCTTCCGCTTCAAGGACTACAGCGCCGCCAACATTCCGGTACTGCCGGTGGCGCGCGGTGTGCTTGCGGCGAAGAAGCAGATCGTGCTGTACGTGCTGGCCTTCCTGCTGGCCACGTTGATGCTTACCCTGGGCGGCTACGCCGGCCTCGCTTATCTGGCTGTTGCTGCTGGCATGGGCCTGTACTGGCTGTACATGGCCTGGGGTGGCTACAAGGCTGAGGATGACAGCAAGTGGGCCCGCAAGGTATTTGGCTTCTCCATTCTCACCGTCATGGCCTTGAGCTTGATGATGGGGGTGGACAGCCAGACTGCGGCCGATGTGCTGATGACTTACGCACGCTGAAATTGCTGCCTGCTTTACGAAAAGCCCCGGCCTTTGTGCCGGGGTTTTTTATTTCAGTCATAAGCCGGTCGTTGCAATCACGCTGCCGTGGTTTTCCAAAAATGCATCTAAATAAATAATAAAAAACAGGGTATTACCCTTTACAGGTCACCCATATCGGCACTATCTTCTGTTTCAGGCCGCCCCATGCGGCCAACGTCGCTCGGACGGTTCCGGGCGCTTACGTCTCAGAGGAAGCCATGGCCAACCCAGGTTCGCCGCGCCGTTTCGCGCGCATTGATCGTCTCCCCCCTTACGTCTTCAACATCACTGCCGAACTCAAGATGGCTGCCCGCCGCCGCGGCGAGGACATCATCGACCTCAGCATGGGCAACCCTGACGGTGCCACCCCCCCGCATATCGTGGAGAAACTGGTACAGGTCGCCCAGCGTGAGGACACCCATGGCTATTCCACCTCCCGTGGCATCCCGCGGCTGCGCCGGGCCATTTCCAACTGGTACAAGGAACGCTACGAGGTCGATATCGACCCCGAAGACGAAGCCATCGTCACCATTGGTTCCAAAGAGGGCCTTGCCCACCTGATGCTGGCCACGCTCGACCAGGGCGACACGGTGCTGGTGCCCAACCCCAGCTACCCCATCCACATCTACGGGGCGGTTATTGCCGGTGCGCAGGTGCGCTCCGTGCCGTTGGTGCCGGGGGTGGACTTCTTCAACGAGCTGGAACGGGCCATCCGCGAGTCGATCCCCAAGCCCAAGATGATGATCCTGGGTTTCCCGTCCAACCCGACCGCCCAGTGCGTGGAGCTGGACTTCTTCGAGCGGGTGGTGGCCCTGGCCAAGCAGTACGGGGTGCTGGTGGTGCATGACCTGGCCTATGCCGACATCGTCTACGACGGCTGGAAGGCCCCGTCGATCATGCAGGTGCCGGGCGCCAAGGACGTTGCAGTGGAGTTTTTCACGCTGTCCAAGAGCTACAACATGGCCGGCTGGCGTATCGGCTTCATGGTCGGCAACCCGGAACTGGTCAACGCCCTGGCGCGCATCAAGAGCTACCACGACTACGGCACCTTCACCCCCCTGCAGGTAGCGGCCATTGCCGCGTTGGAAGGTGACCAGCAGTGTGTGCGTGACATCGCCGAGCAGTACCGCCAGCGCCGCAACCTGCTGGTGAAGGGGCTGCACGAGCTGGGCTGGATGGTCGAGAACCCCAAGGCGTCGATGTACGTGTGGGCCAAGATCCCGCCGCAGTATGCGCACCTGGGGTCGCTGGAGTTTGCCAAGAAACTGTTGGCCGAGGCCAAGGTGTGCGTGTCGCCGGGTATCGGTTTTGGCGACTACGGTGACGATCATGTGCGCTTCGCGCTGATCGAGAACCAGGACCGCATTCGCCAGGCCATACGCGGCATCCGCCAGATGTTCCGTGCCGACAGCGCGCCTCGCGCGTAAAGCCCTCGGGGCCGCATCGCGGCCCCACTAAGACCTACGGGATTCGCTTCCGCCTGCTCCCCGCATGCTGCCGCCTCTATCTTGACCACTCATTTCTCCCCACAGAGACCCTCCAATGAGTGTATTTACCGCCTACTTCTGCGGCACCGGCTCGCACCGCTTCGACGACGCAAACCCCAACTTCTGGAATGGAGAACTGGTTTCAACGCTGGCCAACAATGACCAGGGCCGCGAGTTCGCCCACTGGATCGCCGTGGACGGCCCCGGCAGCGGCAACCTTCAGGATGACCAACTGTTCGTTGAGCCCGGCGGCTACTTCAACTGGACCGGCCAGTTGTTCGGGCGTGGCTGGGAGGAGAACGTCAACCATGTGCTGCAGGTGATCAAGGGCGAAAGCAACTGGCAACGCACCAAGCTCAGCGAAGCCGACTACGAGCGGCTGAAAAATGCCGGCGTACCGGTGCCCGAGGTGGCCTCCACGGCATCCTGGTTCTGGCGCACCTACGATTATGGCGACCGCCACCCGACGCCCCAGGAACTTCAGGAGCGCATCATCGGTATGTTCCGCAAGCCGCGCCTGCCCACCCAGGTCAACCTGGTGGGCTGGAGCCGTGGCGGCATCAGCTGCCACATGCTGGCCAATGCCATGGCTCAGGACCCCGTGCTGCGGGACATCCCGGTGAACATCTTTGCCATCGACCCGGTGCCGGGCGTGGGGAACGTTCAGCGTGAACGGGTTGCCTTGGGCAGCAATGTGCGCGAGTACGTGGGGTTCTACTCCAGGGACGAGCGCTCCAAAGGATTTGCCTGCGTGGTCCCGTCGGTGGAGGAGGGGACACGGATCTGCATCTACCCTATGCCAGGGCGCCATGCCACGCTGGTGGGCAATGCCTCCATCGACGGCGCGGGGGTGGGCAAGCTGCTGGTGGAGCCAGGGCTGATCGTGCGGCATTACGCCGAGGTGTGCCTGGCGCGCTGGGGGGTTGAGCTTGCCGGCCGGCTGGGGCTCAGCGATGCCCAGGTGATGGGGTACCACCAGGCGATCGCTGCGCGAGAGGGCCAGTACCAGGACATGCGCCGGGTGTCTTACACCGTGATCACCGAGGGCAGCCAGCACGACCGGCTGGTGCACGAGGGGAGCAGGCAGACGGGTTTCAGCCAGGTGTGCGGCGATGGCTACGAGCCCACTGCGGGCCTAGGGCTGCAGCAGTGTGACGTGAATACCTACAAGGCGCTGTGCTGAGTGCCCGCGCGACAGGGCCTGCCCCTGTCGCCACGCAGGGATGGCGATGGACGGCGATTATTTTTGCATCCCCCCTCTATTCAGCCACCCCTGCTTGGACTGAGAATGGCGCCGCGGGCTCAGCCCGATAACAACAACCTTCCCTCCGTGCCATCATGTCCGAATATAACCCTTGCCTTGACTGCGGCGCTTGCTGCGGGTACTTCCGTGTGTCCTTCTTCTGGGGTGAGTGCCAGTCTTCCGGTGGCCTTGTGCCGGACGACCTGGTGGTGCAGATCAACCCCACCCGCGTCGCCATGATCGGCACCGATGCCAAGCCGTGCCGCTGCATCAGCCTGAAAGGCGAGATCGGGCAGGAGGTGGCGTGCACCATCTATGAAAACCGCTCCAGCCCTTGCCGGGAGTTCGATGCGTCCTGGGAGGGTGGTGTGCACAACCCCAGCTGCGACGCAGCGCGGGCGGCCTACGGCCTGCCGCCATTGACCCCGCCTGGGGCCAACGAGCCACACTGGCCGGATGATGGGGCTGAGGTGGCCTGAGGCTGAGGTGGCCGGTTCGCACGTGACCCCATGCAAATCCGTCCCTGGCCGGTCATCCTTGCTGCACTTCAGCAGGCACTAAAAGCGTCGTGTACGCTGGCACAGGCCACATTGGCCCGAAACAAACGTAGGAGCGAGCAAAGCTCGCGATGCGCCGCGC
>NZ_JACVVF010000080.1:0-10774 GCF_016648095.1 Pseudomonas sp. S32 | reverse complement strand
CGCGCCAATGGCACAGGCCTAATTGGCCCGAAACAAACGTAGGAGCGAGCAAAGCTCGCGATGGGCTGCAAAGCAGCCCCAACCCGAAGGCCACCCAAATCACCGCCCCTGCAGCAACTCCAACGCCTGATCAAACACCACCAGCGGCTCCGCCGCCTTGTGAATATCCGCCGACAGCAACTGCCTGAACCGCCGCGCCCCCTTGAACCCCTGGGCGAGCCCAAGAATATGCCGGGTGACATGGTGCATCGCACCGCCACTTTCCATATGCGCCACAATGTAAGGCCGCAACTGCATCATCACCTCGCTGCGCGTAACCACCGGCGCAACGCTGGCAAACAGCCGCTGGTCCACGTCTGCCAGCAAGTAAGGGTTGTGATAAGCCTCGCGCCCCAGCATCACACCATCAAAGGTTTGCAGGTGCGCCTCACACTCTGCCAGGGTTTTGATACCACCGTTGAGCACGATTTCCAGGTCTGGGAAATCCGCTTTCAGCTGCGCCGCCACGTCATAGCGCAGCGGCGGTACCTCGCGGTTCTCTTTCGGCGACAAGCCTTCAAGAATGGCGATACGCGCATGCACTGTGAAGCTGCGGCACCCAGCCTCGCGCACCTGGCCGACAAAATCGCACAACTCGGCATAACTGTCGCGCCCATTGATGCCAATGCGGTGCTTGACCGTCACCGGGGTCGACACCGCATCGCGCATGGCCTTCACGCAATCAGCCACCAGCGCCGGATGCGCCATCAGGCAGGCGCCGATCATGTTGTTCTGCACCCGGTCGCTGGGGCAACCGACATTCAGGTTGACCTCGTCATAACCATCCTGCTCGGCGAGCCTGGCGCAGGCCGCCAGGTCTGCCGGCACACTGCCGCCCAGCTGCAGGGCCAGCGGGTGTTCGCTGGCATCGTGGCGCAGGAAGCGCTGGGCGTCGTTGTGCAGCAGGGCACCGGTGGTGACCATTTCGGTGTAGAGCAGGGTGTGCTTGGAGAGCAGGCGCAGGAAGAACCGGCAGTGGCGGTCGGTCCAGTCCATCATGGGTGCAGCGCTGAAGCGGCGGGACGGCTCAGGGCGCGTGGTTTGTGGCTTTGAGCCTGATTTAGCGGTCATCTCGTTCAACGTTTTTTGTACCAATTTCGGGGTTTTGGGGCGCTTTTACCAAACGGTTTGTACAACGTACCAACCGACAGACAACGTGTACCAATCTAAGATCGCAACGATCGAACACGTTAAAAGGCCGATGGCAGCAGCTACCTCGTCCAGATCCGCATTAATCGCGACGAGGTGACAGTCTACCAAGAGAGCCAAACGTTCGCCCGCAAACAGGCCGCAGTGGCCTGGGCGAAGCGACGGGAAATCGAATTGGCTGAGCCTGTTGCTATCGAGCGCGTTAACCGGGTAGGGCACACGGTCAAGCAGATGATCGACTGTTACCTGATTGAGCCAGAGAAAGCCCGGCCTCTGGGCGAGACCAAGCGACGCACGTTGAACGCCATCAAGAACAGCTACCTGGATGAGATGGTCGACTCCGATATCAGCCAGCAGGTGCTGGTGGACTATGCCCTATGGCGTATGAGCCCCGCAGGCGGTGGCATCAAACCGCAGACAGCCGGCAACGACCTGGCTCACCTGGGTTCAGTGTTGTCGCTTGCTAGGGCGGCGTGGGAGTACGAAATCAACCCCCAAGCGATGCCCGACGCACGCCTTGTCCTGAAACGCCTCGGCTACAATATGAAGAGCCGGGAGCGGGATCGCCGGCCAACGCTCGAAGAACTCGACAAGGTGCTTGAGCACTTTTTCGAGATGCTTGCACGGCGTCCGACAGTCATTCACATGCCGAAGGTTGTGGCGTTTGCCATCTTTTCTACGCGCCGTATGGACGAGATCGCTCGCATCATGTGGGAGGATCTGGATGAGCACCGCCAGGCGGTGAAGGTGCGGGGCAAGAAGAACCCCGGGCAGAAGATCGGCAACGATGTGTGGTGCCATCTGCCGGATGAGGCGTGGGCGATTGTGCAAAGTATGCCTCGTCAGTGCACTCAGATCTTCCCTTACAACACCGACTCAATCGGCACGGCCTGGTCCAGGGCATGCAAGATGGTTGGCGTGGAGGATCTGCATTTCCACGATCTGCGCCACGAAGGCGTGAGCCGGTTGTTCGAAATGGATTGGGACATCCCGCGCGTATCGAGTGTTTCCGGCCATCGCGACTGGAACTCGCTGCGGCGTTACACCCATCTGAGAGGGCGTGGCGATCGATATACGGAATGGAGTTGGTTAGAGCGGATTATTCAGGCCCCAGTCACCCTAGGTGCTAGGGCTGAGTAGTTGGTGGGGATGCGCATAATTACCATTTGTACTCGTCTTGACTAGTCGGTTGCATCGGGCCTGATCAGTCCATTGGATTGATTGGCACGAAGTGGCTAAGATCTGATCCGCGCCTCCACCCCTGGGTTCGGTCCATATGGTAGGAGCGCCCGCTTTACACCCGTAGCTGCCGTTGGCTAAGGGCAGCTAACAGGTTTGCAGTACTTGGATGTCCGTCTCAACGTCTGAGCGAACCTCTATTCGCTCATTTACCTGACATTCGCCATTCCAATTTCGGTCGTCAAACGGTTTTCTCTTGCCCACTGCCAGCTATCTGAACTAATTTCGGAATTTCCATGACGACCAAACAGGAAAAGGACGGAATGACTGGAGCCTCGCCCAGCGCTAACTCGAAAAAAAACAGGTCTAACCGAGACGACTTTGCTCCTAAAACTAGGACAGCCCTAGCATTAAGGGCAGCTTATCGATGCTCGTTTTCCAAGTGCGGCATAGCAACCGCCGGGCCAAGCGATGAATCCTCAGGTAAGCATGTAAGCATAGGGGTGGCCGCTCACATAGCGGCGGCTGCACCGGGCGGAGAAAGATACAGACCTGACATGACGCAGGAACAGCGCTCGAGTATAGAAAACGGAATTTGGCTCTGCCAAACTCATAGTCGTCTGATTGATGTCAACTCTACCGCATATCCCACCTCGCTACTTCATAAAATGAAAGCGGAGCACGAGCAAGCGATAAAATTAGAGATGGAAGAAATGAAGTCCGCGCCGCAGTGTGCTGATTTTATAGCTATAGGCCCAGATATTGTCTTTGTCGGGGAGCTCGTTGCTGTAGAGGAAAGCACTTGGTCGTTTTTGCTGGATCACTTTGTCATCGGCGAACTAGGGCAGCTAGTTGATTATATTGATGGATTTGGTGGTTTAGGTGCGTGTGATAAGTTTGTATTGGTCAACGATCTCGGTGATGGGCGTGAGCTATCTTGTCCGCCTGCGTGGTCTAAATCTGAAAAGGGAACAATGATCAAAGTAGATGTTTTGAGAAGCTTTCCCCGAATTGATGCGCATCGCCTCCCGATGGATTTGGCTTTAAGCGATGAGCATGACCTTTTCATTGCTAACGGCCAACTGGCGCGAGTGCGCGGTGTAGACTCTCTTCCGCAAAAGATAAAAACTTGCTTATCCACAGTCCGAGGTGAGATTTTTTATGCTCCAACTTACGGAACCCGGATCCGCGAATACTCAACAGAATTTTTCGGATCACCTTGGCTACCCAAGCTGATAAAGCTCGAAACTATACGTATGGCGTCTATTCCATACTCTGAGAAGGGAGCAAACGCTCCCTCTACGCCTCTTAAAGCCGTGCGCAAAGTGATGAGCGTCGACCAGGTCAGCCCGGAGGGGGATGATGGATGGTTCACCTTCCGATTTTATCTAGATGTTGAAGGCATCGGACCTTGGATCAGAGAGATCAAGCTCTTTATTTCCAGGGATTTATGAGCTCAAAAACCGAGTGAGTGCGATCTCTGATAGCCGGTGCCGGCTGACTGTACTCAAAGAGTACCTGTGCAGGGTCGGAGAAAGCCTACACTTACTCAGAATTTTTGTTGAGATGGTTCAGGGTTAGTGCTTTTTGCCGGTTTCCATGAGTTAGACTATACCGATATGTCGTGGGTCTGGAATGCTTTGGGTTATTCATAATTGAAGAAAATTCTAAATATTTAGCTTTTGGGGTAAAAATGGAATTAAATATTCTTGGTATTGTTGATACGGCGGTAAAAATTGGGCTTGGCGCCTTAATCTCCGGAATCTCAACATATTGGATTACCAGGCTGCAGCACAAGAACGACATTACAAAAACAAAGCTAAAGCGACGAGGGGAGTTGATCGAGGAGGTTTCAACGCTAACGGAAGAGTTTTCATCGGCGACACTTACCTACTGGGCGTACATGATTGAGTATGTACGCTGCAAAGCCCAAGATAAAACCGTTCCGGAAGATTGGTCGATTAGGATTAAGAGATCTGAAATAGAGTTGTTTGACAGTTTCAGCAAGCTTGCGAGTGCGGAGGGAAAACTAATTCTTTTCGGTACGGCTAAGTCGCAAGAGTTGTTGCGCGAATATGGTGATTACGTTAAGGAGTTCAGGAGATTTGCTTGGAGTGGAAATAAATCCCTTAAAGAAGAAGATATGAATGCCTATAGAGTGGGTATTATTTCTAAGCGCAAAGGACTATATGAAGAGATACGCGCTATGTATGCGTAGGAAGGGTCGGATTGCGCGGCTGATTTTCTCAAGAGTTTTTAGTAAATTCTAGTTTTACAGCGCTGAAAGTCACCGTCTGCTGTGGGTCGACAGCGGTCATTAGCTAATGGCTACTTTCGACCCGAAGCTGCCGTTTGCGGAAGGCATTCCACGTCCACTAGCGGTTCCTACGCAAGCGTTGGCCAAAACTCGAAGTGGTCTAGCTTGGCCCTGAGTTCGGCGACACAGGCTCGCTCAGGAAGTCGATGAGCTTAGTCCCTAGCTCGGTCGTCCTGCGGGCCAGAATGCCATCGCGTGACATAGTTGTGCCGAGGCCTTGAGTGTTGATAAGGCCGCGCTGATAGAGGTCATCCCAAATGACCTTGTAGATTTGCTCTTTGCCTCGGAGGTCTGGAAACGCATGCTCAATTGCTTGTGTAATACCGCCCATGCTCCAGCTACTCGGGAAATCTACTTTATGCTTCTTGCCCCACTCTTCAGGGCCGGTCATGAGGCTGAGCAAGCGAATATGGGTTACCGTGCAGACATCAATAAAATTGAGGAACAGCTGCCTTAGGTCTTCTTCTGGGCAATGGCCTACCGCAACGTTCAGCACTGCGTTGCGGAGCGCCTCCAGCTTCTCTTGCTGATGACTCCGTATCGCTAGTACCGAGGCCTGCGACACAGTGGTGATGAAGATTTCGTTGTGCTGCAAGCCTTGCTCGGTCACCACACCCTTCCCGATCAGATCGTTCAGCGCGTTACCGACCTGGTTCATCCACTGCACTTTTCGCTCATTCATTGGTGTGTCGATGACTGAGTTGAAAATTTCGACCCCTGCTCCGCCAAGGATGGGCACCGCGCCAATCATGATTCTTGCGACGCGGTGAGCTTTCTCGCCACCTGGCTCAGTTATTGGGTCGATCAGCTCGTTGTCGATCTTGTCCATCTCAAGCTCCATTTGGGGTCGGATGGAGCAGAGATACCTGATAGTTGGTCTTTCGCCAAGTAGCAACGCAAAATAGCAAGGCAGTAGGCTGAGTTGGCGGCAGATTAGATGTACCTTAGATCGGTATTGGCCATTACTGCTAACCGTGACTGGCGGCTATTGGTCAAAAGTGGTCGCGAATCGCTTACTGGATTTGGGCGTTCCCGGGGGGGGGGCGGACCAATTGAATTTATTTGGGCGATCCAGTCGATTCTTTTGGGAGGGCGGGTCGATAGCCGCCGGTCGTAGGCGGCCATCGGCGCAACGTAGCTGTAAGAGTTATTCCGGGCGGACGGCTGACACTGATCAAGTGGGGTGCAATCTCCGTATCAGCCTGTCAGTCACCTCTTATTCAATTGCGTACACTCTTTGCGCGCAGCATCCCGCTGCTGGTCCAGGTAGAGAGCCAGATCTGCAATGTGTATGCCTCGGGCGCTCTTCTGGCTGGATTCAAGTCGGGTGATAGGCAGCTTGGTCTCCCCGGCCAGCACCTTGCGTTGGAATATGAGCGGCGTGAGGTGCGTAAAGTAGTCAGCGCATACCTGTTCAAGAGAGATGATCGCCGTGCCGTTGTACTGCGCCATCAAAACAAATGCTGTATTCACGTGTTGTTCTCCTGTTCCTGCGAGTTCGGCTCATTGCGCTGGCTGAGCACCTGCTCGCTGGCAAGGTCGAACAGCTCGGCGGCAGAGATCGGGGTGACGGACTGCTCGAAATTGCGCAAGGCGTCAACGCGTACCTGGCCAAGTACAACACGGGGCCTTTGGCTATGCGCCTGTGCAACACGCCCGAAGCGGACGGCGACGGGCAGCTGTACCGCGGTCGTTGCCTGATTCAGGTCACCGGCCGCGCCAACTACCGCGACTGCAGCGAGGCGCTGTTTGGTGACAGCCGCTTGCTCAACACGCCGGAGCTGCTCGAGCAGCCGGTGTATGCCTCGTTGTCGGCCGGATGGTTCTGGCAGCGTGCGGGGCTCAACAGCCTGGCCGACAAAGTGGCCAGCGCGGACGACGCGGTATTCGAGCGGATCACCCGAAAAATCAACGGCGGCACCAACGGCCTGGCGGATCGGCAGGCCCTGTACCGTCGCGCGCTTGGGGTGCTGCAGTGATCCTGCCGGCGTGGCTACCGTCCGTGTCGACGATCGCCGCCGGAGTCGCGGTCGGCGTGATTGTCGGCGGTGCATGCGCTTGGTTGTGGCAGGAGAACAGCTACACCCGCCAGTTGGCCGAGCAGTCGGCAGGACACGTCCTGCAATTGAAAGACTTGGGCGAAGGATACAGCCGTGAGCGCGAAGAAGCGGCCGCTGCGGCGCTGGACCAGCTGACCCAGCAACGTGACCAGCGCCGCGCGCTGGAAGAGCGCCTCGACCTGCAGGCGAAGACCCATTCGAAGGAGTTGAACGATGCTCAAAAAAGCCAAGCTCGCTTGCGTGATCAGCTGGCCACTAGTGATTTGCGGCTGTCAGTCCTTGTCGACCGAACCGCCGTTGCCGGCGCGAGTTGTGACGGTGGGCTGCGAGAAGCCGCCGGCGCCGGAGGCGTGGTACATGGCGCCGTACGCGCCCAACTTGACCGAGCGCATGCTCAACGAATTGTCGCCATCACCGACGAAGGAGACCGGGGGCTGATCGCATTGCAGGCCTGCCAGGCCTACGTCCGCGAAGTCACTCAGTAATAAAGAGGCGAGCCGGGACGGATGCGTCAACATCAAGCCCGGCCCGCCGAACCCGCAGACCCTTCCTGCAAGTCCAGCCGTGGCTCCTGCCTTGTGCACAAAGCGCGGCGAGCCTAAAACCTGTTTATCCATACAGTAAAGACTTGCATACCTATGACCTCTCTAATCATCCCCTGGATGGGGGGCAAACGCCGCCTGGCCGACCGCTTGATCCCTCTCTTTCCCCCTCATGAATGCTACGTCGAAGTCTTCGCCGGCGGTGCCGCGTTGTTCTTCATGCGCCCTCAGCCCGCCCCGGTGGAGGTGCTGAACGATTTGAATGGTGACCTGGTCACCCTGTACCGCGTGGTGCAGAACCACTTGGAAGAGTTCGTGCGCCAGTTCAAATGGGCGCTCAGCTCCCGCCAGATCTTTGAGTGGCAGAAGATGACACGCCCCGAGACCCTCACCGATATTCAGCGCGCCGCCCGGTTCTTCTACCTGCAGCAGCACGCCTTCGGTGGCAAGGTCACCGGGCAAACGTTCGGTAC
Organism: Pseudomonas sp. S32; assembly: GCF_016648095.1. Lineage (NCBI taxonomy): Bacteria > Pseudomonadati > Pseudomonadota > Gammaproteobacteria > Pseudomonadales > Pseudomonadaceae > Pseudomonas > Pseudomonas sp. S32. The sequence goes on along the minus strand of NZ_JACVVF010000080.1, from coordinate 3,015 downwards.
CGCCACCACTGGGCCGGCCATCAATCTGCTGCGCATCGAGGAGAACCTGTCCGCCGCGTGGCAACGCCTCGCCGGGACCTACGTCGAGAACTTGTCCTGGTTCGCCTGCGCCGAGCGCTATGATCGAACGCACACGTTCTTCTATATGGATCCCCCTTACTGGCAGACAGCGGGCTATGGCGTCGACTTCCCCTTCGAGGAGTACGAGCGAATGGCAGACTTCACGCGCCGGTGCAAAGGCAAAGTGATGGTTAGCATCAACGACCACCCGGACATCCGGCGTGCCTTCGATGGTTTCCACTTTGAGAGCCTGGACATCCGCTACACCAACACGAATCAGCGGCAGGGCAAGGCGGAGGTTACCGGTGAGCTTGTGATCATGAATTGGCCAGGTCACGCGCTAGATCAGCTCTTTTGACTTATTGCACAAAAGAGGTTTAAGTTATCGAGCTGTGATGTTGAATTGATATCAAAAGTAGAGGGATTTATGGCGTCAATTGCTGAAGAGCTGACTTTCACTACTGTTCGTCTAGAGGGGCAGTTAGCGAACGGGAGTACGGTCGGTACCGGATGTCTTTTTTTAAAGTATGACAGAATTTTTGTCGTTACAAATAAACATGTGGTACGCGGTGTCATTAACGGGCAATTCCATGTTTCGCGAGCAAACGCTGCTGGGGACGGTCCTGAGCTGGGGAGTCCGCTTGCGATTCAGTTTACTGAGCATGACTTTGTGGGGCATCCTGATCCGGATGTAGATGTTGCAGTAATGAATGTTTCGCAGCCTTTGAGTGATTTATATAGGAATGGGACGCCTCCATTTTTTAAAAACTTGGCGGAAAGTCATTTTCCAACAGCAGAACATTTTGATAAATTCATTGGTCCTATGGAGGAGATTGTTTTCATAGGCTACCCAAGTGGTATGTGGGATTCGGTGAATGGCTCTCCGATCTCGCGGCGAGGTATGACTGCTACTCCTTGCTATGTCGACTTTGAAGGAACTAAAACTTTCCTTATCGATGCGTCGGTTTTTCCAGGTTCAAGTGGTAGTCCGGTGTTCATTTATTATGCAGGTGGGCATCCCGATAAAGAAGGTAACCTTTATGCGGGTAATCGAGTTCACTTTTTAGGGCTGATATCGAGTGTGTATCATCGTGATCAAGAGGGGGATATAAAAGTAGTTGCAGTGCCGACCGCTCAGCGGGCATATGCCGAGTTTCGGCAGATGATTGATATCGGTGTGGTGTTTAAGTGGGGTACGGTTTCCGAAACGATCGATCTGCATATGGCCCGTCACGGGCTATCTCACCTCTTGTCTCACTGAATAAGCAATAGTTTGAAAACAATAGCGCCCAGGGGATGCTCTGGGCGCCTTTTATTATTGTGGCTTATGATGATGTTTGGACGGTGCCAGGTATTACTCGAGCAAATGGTAGTCATCTCGAGTTCGAGGGCTTCTGGTAGACCCTCGGCAATTATCTCCGATCATCGGCAGATGACTGGGGATGAAAATCAACCCTTCAGCCTCGAATGCGAAAGCCAATGCTTGCATGGTCACGGCTCTCAGCTCGGCCCCGTCTTCGATGCGTCGTATGGCATTCCTTGAAACGCCAGATCTAAACGCGAGGGCCTCGACGCTCCAGCCCAAGCGTTACCTGGAGGGTTCACAATGAGCACTCTTGAAGCCGTTGGGAAGGTTCTCCATGCACCACTCGATGATCTCAAGCTGATCATCATTAACGGCGAGTAGTAAGGGGTCTTGGTCGATTAGGTCTTCGGACATTGGTATGCCTAACTGTATGGATGAACAGTATATTGCCTTTATGGGTATTGAGGCAAAGGCCGGGTGCGGTAATGTCTTAAAATCCGGGTGGTCAGGTCTCAGGTTGGGTGTGGTGGTTCGCCCGAGAGGCTGATGGCACGAAGAAGCTTTTCGCGTTCTGGGCCTGACAGCGTCTCGAGCCCTTCAATACGGGACTTGAAAAGCCGCTGGAACTCACGGCGGACCCACCATGCTGCAATCGTATGACAGTGCATGTCCTCGTCGGTGACTTGTATGTCATAAAAAGTTCGCGGATGAGTTAATTTGTTTCTTGTATTTTTGGCGGCTGTAAAATCTTGCCAGTCTTCATTGTCTGTGCGGAGTTTAAAATCTAGCGACCAGATTTTGGAAGCGAGTTTGAATGTTCGCTTTATGTTGGTGTCTAGCGGTAAGAACTTTCCATTTTGGTCGGGAAATATTGAGATAGAACCAAGTGTTTCCTTGTCTTTGTCCGTTAAGTTTTCCTCCGAGAAATAGCCCAGACGGACTGAGTACTTCAGCTCTACCTTGATGCACTCTATTGCAGCTTCGATGAATGAAAACACGGCTCTGACAACACAGCGCCGTAGGTATTGCGACCCCTTGTCGGCTTCGAGCGTGCTGTAAGCGGTTACAATATCTGCGTGCAGTTCCTCAAGCAGATCGTGGCTGCGAATGAAACCTTCACCTTCGTTGATCCTGGGTTTGCTGGGCATGCTGTGCTCTCTTGCGTTACTCGGTCTGGGCAATTGGCTGGGCCAGGTCTTATGCGGCTTTAGAACCGCCTAGGCCAATCGATCGCCAAGGGTGATTGTAGGGCAAGTTAAGGGCAATACCGAGACCGCTTTAGCCCGAATCAGGCCATTGCATTCACTAAAACTGCCCAGAGTTAGGGCCTTACGCGGCCTGAGACTTCATCTGGGCGGGTTCAAATCCCTAAGGCGCCAACCCCCCAGTAAAGGGGGGGATGGCGCCTTTTTCTATTTTTACTGAAGCACAATTGGTGTGGGCAATGCTAGTGTCTATGTGCCACCACGCCAACCACGAAGCCCCCATGATTGTTATCGAGGCACTACCTGCGCCAGTCGTTAAAGCCATAGGAGAGAAGTCCTGAATCTGGTTGCTGACTATGTAACGGAGTTATCCATGCGGCATCCCCCTAGGTCGATCGTGTCCCGAGAAGTGGTGTAACTGAACCAACCGAAGGCGCCCTGTGG